>JAJAZO010000119.1 GCA_026785745.1 Chitinophagaceae bacterium
GCGGGAGCAGTGGCAGGTGGTTGCTTATTATTAGTATTAGTGGCTGCATTAAAAGACACCGACATCAAACAACAGCAGGCATTGGTAAATGAAGGAAGTATTGGATTGATTAAGAACTTGGGAAAAGAATTATTCACTACGTATGTAGTGCCGTTTGAGATAAGCAGTATTTTATTTTTGAGTGCTATGGTTGGTGCAGTGGTGATAGGGAAAAAAGAATAGCTATGAGCTGTGAATTACGAGCCACGAGTAGGGTCATTTAACTCGTAACTCGCTACTCATAACTCGAAACTTGAATTATATGCCGATTAATTATTACATATTTCTGGCTCTTGCCTTGTTCTGCATTGGCATTGTAGGTGTGCTTACACGCCGTAATGCTATTATTATTTTTATGTGCATAGAGCTTATGCTGAATGCAGTTAATTTATTACTGGTCGCCTTTTCAAAAATGCACTTCCTGAAAAATGTAGCAGCAGATTCGGCAACAACGGCGGGAACGGATGCGCAGTTATTTGTATTCTTTATTATGGTGGTGGCCGCGGCAGAGGTAAGTGTGGGACTGGCAATTATTGTAATGATGTACCGCAATATACATTCGGTGGATGTGAATTTTTTAAACAGGTTGAAGCATTAAGATAGTTATGCAGAATGTTTTACAAATAGTGTATTTGATTCCTCTCTTGCCATTGATTGGTTTTCTCATCAATGGCTTGGGAAGAAAACATTTGTCGAAATCATTGATTGGTGTAATTGGTTCAGGTGTTATCCTTGCTTCTTTTGTGCTCAGCATTTGGGTGTTTTTGCAGGTTAAAGGCGGCAACACTCATGAAGCCCACTATTTCGATTTCATTTCTGTCGGGTCACTTAAAATACCTTTTGCTTTTAAAATAGACCAGCTTTCCTCTCTCTTCCTTTTGATAATAACTGGCGTTGGTTTTCTTATCCATGTTTATTCTACTTCATACATGCAGGAGGAAAAGCAGGAGCATTTTGGAAGATACTTTGCTTACCTGAACCTGTTTATTTTTTCCATGTTGTTGCTCGTAATGGGCGCCAACTTCGTTATCATGTTTATCGGATGGGAAGGAGTGGGGCTCTGTTCATATTTACTAATTGGTTATTGGTTTCAGAAACAGGAATACAATAAAGCAGCGAATAAGGCTTTCATCATGAACCGTATTGGTGATCTGGCTTTCCTGATTGCAATCTTCTGGTTGATTCAAAAACTCGGAACCGTTTCTTACAGCGAAGTATTTACGGCTGCTAATCTCGCCAAGCTGAGCACAACTGATGTTACAGTTATCACTTTATTATTATTTGTAGGCGCTACTGGTAAAAGTGCACAGATACCTTTATATACATGGTTACCCGATGCAATGGCCGGTCCGACACCTGTTTCTGCATTGATACATGCTGCTACGATGGTGACGGCGGGTATTTATATGATTGCCAGAAGTAATTTGTTGTATTCCATGTCACATATCACTATGGATATTGTGGCGTACGTTGGTTTGGCGACAGCATTACTGGCAGCAACGATAGCCCTTAAACAAAATGATATTAAAAAAGTGCTGGCTTATTCTACGGTGAGCCAGTTAGGGTTTATGTTTCTTGCATTGGGTTGTGGGGCTTATACAGCCGCAGTCTTTCATGTAATGACACATGCCTTTTTCAAAGCATTAATGTTCCTCGGCAGCGGTAGCGTAATACATGCAATGGGTGGTGAACAGGATATTCGAAACATGGGCGGATTGAGTAAGAAGTTGAAAATTACATTCATTACATTCCTTATCGGTTGTGTAGCTATTGCAGGCATTCCACCATTCAGTGGTTTCTTTTCTAAAGATGCTATTTTGTTAAGTGCATTTGAGAAAAATCCAGTGTTATATGGCATTGCGTTGTTTACTGCATTGCTAACAGCCTTTTATATGTTCCGTTTATTGTTTATCACCTTTACGGGAAAATTCAGGGGCACACATGAGCAGGAACATCATTTGCATGAAAGCCCTGCGGCAATGACGATTCCATTGATTATTCTTGCTGTGCTTTCAATCATTGGAGGTTTTGTAGGCATACCAGAAGTGTTTATGCACGGTGGCGATAAACTGGGCGAATTTTTATCTCCTGTTATTGCAACTCATGCACCAGAACATCCTGTTTCTCATTCCACAGAATATATGCTGATGGGTTTATCAACAGGGCTGGTGCTTATCATGATACTATTTGCCTGGTTTAAATTCAGAAACTATCAGCGAACAGAAGCAACAGGTTTTGGCAAAGTGCTGGAGAATAAATGGTATGTGGATGAGTTGTATGATAAAGTGATAGTAAATCCGTTGAATAAATTTGGAGGCTTTCTGAAAACAGTGATTGATAAATCACTTATTGATGGTTTGGTGAATGGAGCAGGAAGGCTTGTTAATTATAGCAGCCGTCAACTTCGGTTGCTGCAAAGCGGACAAGTAGGTAATTATGTATTGCTGATGGTAGTAAGTATGGTGTTGATTTTTGTAGTTCAATTCTTTCTTCGCAAATGATAAATTATGGGAAAGAACGAAAATAATAATTTAAAAAATTTAAATTCTCCGCCACGGCGGAATAGGGGCATATGATTCCTGTTTTACTGATATTAATTCCTTTACTGACCGGACTGGCTGCTTTCTTTTTTAAGAATGATAAAAATGTGCGGTTGTGGAGCCTTGGCGTTTCACTATTTACACTTGGCGTTTCTATCATGGGTTTATCATTGAAAGATGGTGCCGGGCCACTTGCATTCCATGGCGAATGGATGCAGACGCTGGGCAGCAGTTTCTCTGTAAAATTGGATGGAATGGGGCAATTGCTTTGTCTGTTAAATGCCATTGCTTACCCGTTAGTGATCCTTGCAACCTGGAACAGTTCTTATAAAAAAGCCAATAACTTTTTTGCCCTGATGCTATTGGCGCAGGCAGGTATGATGGGTGTATTTCTTGCCACAGATGCATTGCTGTTTTATTTCTTCTGGGAGCTGGCATTGATACCGATGTACTTCTTGTGTTCACAATGGGGCGGAGAAAAAAGAATTGCGGTTACTTTCAAATTCTTTATTTACACCTTTATTGGTTCTTTATTAATGCTGATAGGTATCTTATATATCTATTCACACACACCAGATCATTCTTTTTCTATCGAATCTTTTTACAACGCAGTATTATCCCGTAAGGAACAGCATACTGTTTTCTGGCTCATATTTATTGCATTTGCCATTAAGATGCCCATCTTTCCCCTTCATACCTGGCAGCCCGATACCTATGAACAATCGCCAACCGCTACCACCATGATATTAAGTGGGGTGATGGTAAAAATGGGTTTATTTGGTATGCTACGCTGGTTATTCCCGGTAGTTCCATTTGCTTCCTTTCAATGGGGCGACTTTATTACATCAGCTGCGTTGATCGGGGTTATTTATGCATCATTGATTGCCATTAAACAAAATGATTTAAAGCGGTTAATAGCTTATTCATCTATTGCCCACATAGGATTGATGTGTGCCGCCGCCTTTACACAAAATATATCCGGGCTTCAGGGGTTGATGATACAAATGTTTAATCATGGTATCAATATTATCGGCTTGTGGATAGTAGTTGAGTTGATAGAAAGACAATTTGGTACCAGGAAAATATCCGAATTAGGCGGCCTTGCGCAAAAAGCACCCGTGTTGGCGGTTTTATTAGTAATAGTGGCATTGGCAAATATCGCTTTGCCATTGACCAACGCTTTCCCCGGTGAGTTTTTGATGTTCAACGGCATATTCAGTTCGAAAACAAATTATTATCTGTGGTTTACAATCATGGCCGGAATAGGAATTATTTTAGGTGCCGTTTATACATTGAATATGATTCGAAAAGTATTTTATGGTACTACAAATGAATTGACCAATACTGCAATGGATATAAAATGGAATGAAAAACTGGCCTTGGGTATTATTGTTGCAATCATTTTTTTGTTCGGTATTTATCCACAGTTTCTGCTCAATAGTACTGTAGCCGTTACAGACACAATTATTGATAAGTTTGAAATGTTAAACAATACGTTGCCAAAGCAATAAGAAGGTATTAATATGAACGCATTATTATTATCGGCCATACTGGGAGTAGTTATGATGTTCAGCGGGATATTGCTGAAATCAAAAGCAGCTGTAAGGAACCTTGCTATCGCCGGGCTGTGTGTATTACTGCTTGCCAACATGCTGGAGATGTGCGGCATCATTTTTTTCAACATTGATACAAAAGGAATGATTGTCTTTGACAATTTTTCTTTGCTGTTTAATAGTATTGCTTTTGTTTCAACGTTGCTTTACTTGCTGCTATCAGCAAGAGATATGGAAAAGGTAGGTGTTAATTACGCTGAGTATTTTGCCCTTATCTTTTTTATTCTTTGTGGTATCACCCTTACTTCTTCTTTTAAATCGTTGCTGATACTTTTCCTCGGTATTGAAATCATTTCTATACCACTTTACATTTTAACTGGCAGCGATAAGAAAAATTTAAAAAGCAATGAGGCATCGTTGAAGGATTTCCTGCTGGGTGCTTTTTCCACTGGTCTTATGCTGATGGGGATTGCATTTATATATGGGGCCATGGGAACTTTTAGTACTGTCAGTATAGGGGCTTTTACAGCATCCAAACCTTCGGCATTGCTGATAGCAGGAATGTTATTATTGCTTTTCTCCATGTCTTTTAAAGCTTCAGTTGCGCCATTCCATTTTTGGACACCGGATGTTTATGACGGTGCGCCAACTGTCTTTACATCTTTTATGGCTACCATTGTAAAGGCTGCAGTGTTTATTGCTTTTATACGATTGTTTGATGATGCCTTTGGATTTCAGCAAAAGCAATGGCAATTGTTTATAGCCATCCTTACCGTAGCCACCCTATTTATCGGAAATATTACCGCAGTTTTCCAACAGAGTGTAAAAAGGATGCTTGCTTATTCCAGTATTGCTCAGGCTGGTTTTATGATGCTTTCCTTATATGCTATGAATGCGGATGCTAAAGAAGGCCTGTTATTATATACTGCTGCTTATAGTTTTGCAACCATCGGCATATTTGCGGTGCTGATAAAAATGAAGGACTATACTTTTGATGGGTTCAACGGCTTTGCAAAGCATCAACCACTGTTGGCCGCTACTACCACGATATTTCTTTTGTCACTGGCAGGCATACCACTTACTGCAGGGTTTCTTTCCAAATTTTATATGCTGAAAGCCGTAATGGCGGAAGATAAAAATCTCTGGCTCGTTATTTTTGCTGTATTGATGGCAGCAGTAAGTGTCTATTATTATTTCCGTGTTATCCAGGCCATGTATTTTAAAGAAGGAGATGCACAGCCAATGGAAGTAACTCCTGCTTTTAAATGGACATTAGTAGTGTTAGCTGCATTGGTGATACTGCTTGGTATCTTCCCTGATCTTCTGCTTACCTGGTTTTATTTCTAATATAGTCTGACAGATTTATAAGTCTGACCGTCCCGGTCTGACTTATAATTAATTGCTACAGCATTGCGTAGCATATCGTCATAACTGTATCTTTGAATATAAGTCAGATCAGGGTGGTCAGACTTATTTACAACATGAATTTTCGTGACATCTTTTCGCTGGCTTTCCGCACTGTTCGCAGTAATAAACTTCGAACAGGTCTTACTGTTGCCATCATCGCATTTGGCATCATGGCGTTGATCGGTATTATCACTGCTATCAAAGCCATGAATCAGAAATTCACCGAAAGCTTTTCCACCATGGGAGCCAATGCTTTTACCATCCGCTACAAAGAAAGAAACATCAATTTTGGAGGGAACAATAAAAAAGATATTACCGTATCTAAAAAAGGGGACAAAAAGGAAAAAAATTCAAGCCTCGGAAAGTTGGTTACCAAAGACGAAGCGGAAATATTTGCAGGCCGGTTTTCCTTTCCGGCCATAAAAAGCCTTTCTATTTTTGGTGGAAGAAATAATATTGCATCCTTCAATAACCGGAAAACAAACCCTAATATATTTTTATTTGGAGGAGACGAAAACTATTTATTACTGAATGGGTTCACCATTCAGTATGGCCGTAATCTTGCCCACAATGATGTTCGTTCGGGCAGCAATGTTTGTTTATTGGGTTATGATGTTGCCAAAAGATTATTTAAAGAAGGGGCGGAGAGAGCAATCAATGCAGTTGTACGTATTAATAATATCCCCTATCGGGTGCTGGCAGTAATGAAAAGCAGGGGCTCCAGTTTTGGGTTCAGCAGGGATAATGTTATTATCACTACCTATTCAAATGTGGTCAGAAATTTTCCCGCAGGCTATTCATTTGTAGTAGGCATAATGACTCCTGATCTGCAAAAGGTACAAGCGGCTATGGGAGAAGCAGAAGGTGTTTTCAGAAGTATCCGCAAATTAAATAGCACCGAGGAAAATAATTTTGTACTGGATCGCAGCGATAGCATTGCTGAAAAAGCCATGAACAGTTTGCGGTTTCTTACCGTTTCTGCTACCATTATCGGATTAATTACATTGATAGGAGCAGCCATTGGATTGATGAATATTATGTTGGTATCTGTGTCTGAACGGACAAGGGAAGTGGGGCTTGTAAAAGCAATCGGGGGCAAAAGCAAAATGGTGAGCCGCCAGTTTTTACTCGAAGCTATCATCATCAGTGTGCTGGGAGCTCTGTTTGGAATATTGCTGGGCATCGCGGTGGGAAACCTTTTTTCAATAATATTGGATACAGGGTTTGTCGTTCCCTGGAACTGGGTTGTTTACGGTATTATTATTTGTACGATAGTAGGATTGCTGGCGGGTTTATATCCTGCCCTCAAAGCCGGGAAACTCAATCCCATTGAGGCTTTACGTTATGAATAAGCTTCTTTCATAATAGGGTGCAAACGTTTGTTGTAACCCCGATATAAAATTCCTTTCAAATTATTTTTCAAGCTCTTGCTCAATATCAAAAAATCCTTAACTTGAAGCCCCTACCTTAAAAAATTGAGGGTTAGGGCTTTTTTACTAAACTTTTTTCTTAGCATTGTACCTCAGAAAGTAAGTGTTCTGATTTATCATTTAAAAAACTAAAAAATTAAGATTATGGCAGAGACTAAACCAACTGCAACAGTTAAGGCTACATCGGTTCAGCCAAAGAAGAGCAGTAATGCAATTTCCTGGATTGCACCCGTCGTATGTATTATTGCCGCCTATTTGATCTGGCGTTTCATTTTAGGTGCCGCCGATGGATTTGAAAATCCTGATAAGAAAGGTGGATTTTGGCCAGAACACAAAGATCCAAAAGATGCACTTCATAGGATTTATGAAGGAGGTATCATTATCCCTCTGCTGATTGGAATGTTGTTGATGGTGATAGTTTTCTCTATTGAAAGATACCTGACCATCCGCAAAGCATTGGGCAATGGTTCAATCTCTGATTTTGTACGCAAAGTGCAGTATCATCTTGCTAACCGCAATGTAGATGCAGCATTGTCTGAGTGTGATAAACAAAGAGGTTCTGTAGGTAATGTAATGAAAGCTGGTCTGCGTCGTTACAAAGAAATGATTAACGAAGGCAATATGGCTACTGAACAGAAAGTAATCTCCATTCAAAAAGAAGTGGAAGAAGCTACAGCACTGGAACTCCCGATGTTGCAGAAAAACCTGGTGTTCCTTTCTACTATTACTTCAGTAGGTACATTGGTTGCCCTTTTGGGTACGGTAATCGGTATGATCAAATCATTCTCTGCTCTAGGTAAAGAGGGTGGTGCTGGTGCTGCGGCCGAACTGGCCATTGGTATTTCTGAAGCCTTGTATAATACGGCTTTGGGTATTGGTACATCTGCTCTGGCATTGATTATGTATAATGTATTCACTACCAAGATTGACTCAATAACTTACGGCATTGATGAATCAGGTTTTACCCTGACTCAGAGTTTTGCTTCTCTGTACAAATAATCCTGAAAAAAACAGGATTTCTGTATGGAAATTTGAAACCAATTCATCTCAATTCTAAATCATTGTAAACATGCCTAGTGTTAAGTTACCAAGGAAGAGTACAGATACCGACATGACACCGTTCGTGGATGTCGCCTTTCTGATTCTGTCCTTTTTCATGCTGGCTACCAAGTTCAAACCACCAGAGCCGGTAGAAATTACCACTCCAGGTTCAGTAAACTCACAAAAGCTACCTGAGAATAATGCTGTAATGATAATTGTTGATTCTTCTAACCGTGTCTTTTTTTCCGTTTTATCTGAGAAAGACAAGTCCAAATTTGATGCAATTATCCAGGATGTTAATAGCAGCCAGAGTCTTGGCTTATCTAATGCTGAAATGGCCAATTACAGGCAAACATTCGCCGTAGGAGTGCCTTTTGGAAATTTAAAGCAGCTTCTGGGTTTGGATACCAAGTCACAGGAAGTCCTTAAAGTTCCCGGCATACCGGTACTGGATTCCGCCAATAACCAATTATTCTGGTGGGTTGCGGCAGCCAAAAAAGCCTTTGCCGGAGAAAAACTGAACTATCTTATAAAAGGAGATGCTAAATCAAAGTATCCAACTTTTGAAGCTGTTATTAGTGCCTTAAAACGTAATGATGAGTTTAAATATAATCTCGTTACAGCGTTGGATGATGTGCCAAACAATTCAGAATTGGATTTGTATAACAGGAAAAATCTGAAATAGTAATATTATTTAATTTTTAAACCCATTTATTATGTCAAGCATTGATACCGGCGGTGGCGATAGTGTCCACAAAAAAGGACCGGGGGTAAAAAAAGCCAAAAAGCTTTCTACCCGGGTAGATATGACACCGATGGTGGATTTGGGTTTTCTGCTGATTACCTTTTTCATCTTTACCACTACCATGACAACACCTACTACACTTGACCTCAATATGCCGAAGGATATAAAAGACCCTAAGGATCAGACAGAGGCTAAAGAATCAGGTGTACTTAGTATTATGTTGGGCAAAGCCGATCAGGTATATTATTATGAAGGAAAACTGGTTGTAGATGCCACCGGCAATAATTTTAAGTCTACTACTTTCAAGGGTATCCGTGATGTGATCATCAAAAAGAAGAAAGAAGTAATGAGTCGCCATGTACATGACGAAACCTGTGCGAAAACACAGGAAAGGGCCAAGGCAAAAGGCGATCCTGATTGGGAAAAAGCTTGTGATGACCGGGATTTTATTGTGATCATCAAGCCTGCTGCTGATGCCACTTATAAAAACACGGTGGACATCCTTGATGAAATGACTATCAATCAGGTCCGGACATATGCGATGGTGAAAATCTTGCCCGATGAAGTGGCATTAATCAAAAAGACCGAAGAGACCGCAGGTATAAAATAAGCCGCTGGTTCTTATGAAATAATGAAGAACCGGCATCTAATTAAAAACGTTAAGTATGGAAGCAAATAAAATTTTATCAGCCGATATTCTTGACCTGATCTTCGAAGACAGGAATAAAGAATATGGGGCTTATAATCTCAGGAAAACATATAATAAGAGAATTACCCGTGCCCTGATTATTACCGCTTCTGTTGCTGCTTTGGCTATTGGAGGCTCTTTACTTGCCAGCAATCTGAAAGGTAAGGACAACAAGAAAGTGAAAATTCAGGAAATGACCCTGACAGAGGTGAAACAGGAGGAAAAGAAAGTAATACCTCCACCACCCCCGCCTCCGCCAAAAGTGGAGCCGCCAAAAGTGGAAATGAAACAGTTTACTCCGCCAATCATCAAAAAAGATGAGGAAGTAGAAAAACCACCTCCACCACAGGAAGAATTAAAGGACGCCAAAATTGATGTGGTAAACCAGGAAGGTATTAAGGATGAAAATATCGCTACTCCTGTAGTAATTGACGAAGGAAAACAAATTGTAGAAGAAAAACCTGTAGAAGACGAGAACAAAATATTTGACAAAGTAGAAATCGAAGCTAAGTTTCCCGGAGGTGATGCCAAATGGCGGCAATATCTGGAAAGAAACTGTAATGCCCAAGTAGCTACTGATGCCGGTGCGCCAGAAGGTACTTACACCACAGTAGTTCAGTTTGTAGTGGACAAAGAAGGAAATATCAGTGATGTAAAGGCAATGACCAATCATGGTTATGGTATGGAAGAAGAAGCTGTACGGACAATCAGGAAAGGTCCGAACTGGACACCTGCCGTACAAAATGGCCGCCAGGTAAAAGCTTACCGTAAGCAACCAATTACCTTCCAGGTAACAGGGGAATAAAAAAACAACATTGTTAAACAAAAATCCCTTCTTGCCTTTGGCTGGAGGGGATTTTTGTTTTTATATGTTCCTCAATCAAATCTACTTTTGCCAGCATGATGAATAAGCTATCAGGCTGGGATGATACGATTGTAGCACTGGCTACTCCACCGGGAGTGGGGGCTATCGGTGTAATCCGGCTGAGTGGTACTAATGCTATTGCTATCGCTAATGAATTATTTTCTGCGAAAAATTTATTAACGCAGGCATCTCATACCTTACACGTTGGTCTTTTAAAACACGAAGAAAATATTTTAGATGAGGTTGTCATTTCTCTTTTTAAAAATCCGAAATCTTACACCGGTGAAGATGTGATAGAAATTAGCTGTCATGGTTCGCCTTATGTGCAACAGCAGGTAATAGATGCTTGTGTAAAAAAAGGAGCAAGGCTTGCCAAGCCCGGTGAATTTACCCAACGGGCATTCCTGAATGGCAAATTGGATCTTGCTCAGGCCGAAGCTGTAGCAGATCTCATAGCTTCCAATACAGCAGCTTCGCAGAAAGCAGCCTTACATACGATGAAGGGCGGATTTTCAGAAAATCTTTCAGCATTACGGGAAAGGATGATTCGCTTTTCGGCATTAATAGAACTGGAACTGGATTTTTCGCAGGAGGATGTAGAATTTGCCGACCGTAAACAATTTTATGAACTGATTGATGAACTAACTGTATCAACAACCCGGCTTGTTAATTCGTTTTCTCTGGGTAATGTAATCCGTAACGGGGTAAGTGTGGCCATTATTGGAAAACCCAACGCCGGTAAATCCACCTTACTAAACAGTTTGCTGAACGAAAACAGGGCCATTGTAAGCGATATTCCCGGAACAACGAGAGATACGATTGAGGAGATAATTAATATTGATTGTATATTATTTCGCCTGATAGATACCGCCGGGATAAGGCAGCACTCCAATGATGTAATTGAAAGTGCCGGGATAGAACGCAGCCTTGAAAAAATGAAACAGGCTGATTTGGTTATTTATTTATTTGATGTGGCAGAGACTATGTCTGAAGTAGTAGGTAAGAAATCAGAATTTGATCAGCAAGAACTTAATTATCTGCTGGTGGCTAATAAAATTGATGGTGCTGGCGAAGAAACTGCCAAAGAAAAATTTGCCGGCATTGGTAAAATGATATTTATTTCTGCCAAACAAAATTTGCATACTGATGTACTGAAGCAGCGGATGGTTGATACCATACTGCAAGGAACGGTACAAACGGAAAATACCATCATCACCAATGCAAGACATTTTCATGCATTGCAGGAAGTTCAAAAATCATTAACTGATATTAAAAATGGGTTGGATAATAAATTGCCTGGCGATTTATTGGCATTGGATATACGCTGCTGCCTGCATTACTTGGGCGAAATAACCGGCGAAATAACAAATGAGGATCAGCTGGATTATATCTTCAGTAAGTTCTGTATCGGAAAGTAAGGTCAAAAATACTTAGTGTATGATTCTTTGTCTAAAAAAATAATCTTACTGTCCTCTTCCACACTACTCTTTTTTGTCATCAATGTTGAAAACTCTTTTATATTTATTCTCAATTCTAATCTATTTTTCATTGCCATATTTTTAAATAAAATCTCCTTAGAATTGAATATTAATACTTAATTTTCTGCCATGACTCAAACCCGCCAGCTCGCCGCCATCATGTTTACCGATATTGTCGGCTATACAGCCATGATGGGAAATGATGAACAAAAGGCTTTTGAACTGCTGCGCAAAAATCGAGAAATACAAAAACCCATCATCGAAGAATTCGGTGGCCAGTGGATCAAAGAATTGGGCGATGGGGTGATGGCCAGTTTTTCCGCTGCCAGCAATGCCGTTTATGCTGCTATAAAAATTCAGGAAGCATGCTTCCATTCCAAAGCCTTTGAATTACGTATCGGCATTCACCAGGGTGAAGTGGTATTTGAGAATGGCGATGTTTTTGGCGATGCGGTAAATATTGCTTCCCGCTTTCAGGCATTGGCGCCCCCGGCTGGTATTTATGTTTCTGAATCCGTTCACCGGAACATAGCTAATAAAACCGATATCCGCTCCGAATTTTTAAGAATCGAAAACCTAAAAAATGTAAAAGAGCCCATCCAGGTTTATAAAATATTTTCAGCCGGTAATGAAGTAAATGAAACAAAGAGCAAACGGCTTATAAACTCCTCTATCATTCCAGACTACGATTACGATGTACATATAAGTTACAGGTATCACGACAACAATTACGACGGATGGGTGACTGAATTTGTAGAAAAACTCAACCAGGAATTAAGTGCCACATTAAAAGATAAGCTTACTATCTTTTTTGACAAAAATCCTGAAGACAAACGGGTGGGTTTTGAAAATGAAGACGGATCTACTACCACAAAAATTAATTCCCTGATCTTTATTCCTATCATTTCCCTCACCTATTGCGATGTCAATTCCCCGGTTTGGAAAAATGAGTTCAGAATTTTTCAGGAAGAAATAAAAAATGACAGCTTCGGCACTACTATTAAATTATTGAATGGCAACATCGCCTCACGGGTAATCCCTGTAAAAATCCATGATATTGATACGGAAGATGTCAAATTACTGGAATCAGCACTTTCGGGTGGTTTACGATCCATTGATTTTATTTACCGGGAACAGGGAATCAACCGTCCACTGCATCCTACCGATGATGATAAGCATGATAACCCGCAACGGCCGATGTATCGTAACCAGATAAACAAACTCGCAAACGTCATTAAAGAAATTATTTCAGGAATAAAGCAAAGTAAACAAAGCAATCCGGTTGAGATGCCTTCTTATCAGCCAACGGCCCGGCAGATTGTCCCAAATGTTATTTCCACCTCTTTATCATCGGCAATAAATGTGCAGGTGATAAACCGCCAGCGACCTAATATTTATCTGGCATGGACATCAAATGATCTAAAAGAAAGTCGTGAAGAAATGGCTATCATTCTTCAGAAAGCCGGATTTAATGTGCTGCCTTCTGTTGACTGCCCTGCCGATGATGAAACATTCAAAGAAAAAACTGCAGAAGAGATACAAAAATGTGTCTGCTCATTGCACATGCTGAGTGGAGAATTTGGAAGACGATTTGAATCCGATGAAGAAATTTCATTTCCGCAATACCAGTTTCTGGAAGCTAAAAAGAAAATTGATGCGGCTGCTGATTTTAATGTTTTTGTATGGCAATTACCGGAGAACAGTATTTCCATAAAACCTGCACAGCAGAATTTTATCAAGCATATCCGCAACAATATTACACGAAACATGATGTTTTCCAACAGCCAGGGACCCATGCAACTGGTAGATGACATGCGGGTAGTGATGATGAAACAGGATGCTACTGTTTATGATTCCAAAGACACTGATATCTTTTTTATTTTCAATCAGCAGGATGAACTGGAAGCCAATATCATTATTGACAAACTGAGCCTGGAGTTCCCTGTAGAAACCATGAATATTCTGCCTGACGGGGAAGATTCTTACAGGGAAATGACTTCTCAGCAAATTCCAAAAAGTAAACTTGCCGTTGTGTATTTTAAATATGCAGCCGATTGGGCACTGCCATTTATCAAACAGATATGGAAACAGGTGGGTGGTGCTTCTTCTCCAACCCCCATGTTCCTCGTTGGCGAAGACAATCCGCAAAGTAACC
>JAJAZO010000120.1 GCA_026785745.1 Chitinophagaceae bacterium
CCGTATGCTTTGGTAACAAAGTATTGACCAAATAATGCAGCAAGGCCTAACCAAAGAATATAAAACCATTCCACACCAACCGGGCATTGCCACTTGATAAAGAAAACATCATCAGCGGGTAGTTGGAAGATATATTTTACAAGCATAAAAATAGCAGGGACAACAACCCCGGTACCAATAAATGCCAGCACAATTATTCTGGAATCATAATAACCGGCCAGCCTGTTAACGGTGATATAAGCCAGGGCAGATGTAACTCCTGAAATCAATCCGGCTATATGATAATACCAGGGATAGTGCATGGCGGGTTTGTATATCAGGAGCATTCCAACAAAACCAAGCAGCACAGCCAGTAAAACAATGCGACCATGATATTCTCTGAAAAGCAAAAATGAAAAAACGGCAATGAAAAAGGCCGAAGTTAAATTATACGTCATAGCGGTGCCAAGCGGCAGATGAAGTATGCAGTACAGCAATGTATAAAGGGCTATTGTACCCATCATACCGCGGAAAAGCAGGAGATGAAATTTACCGCCTTTGTTTTCCGGGGGCTTTGCAATAAAGCCGGTAATCAATACAATCAGCCCAACAGCATTTCTCCAAAAAACTAATTGCCCTGCACCAAAACTTCCTTTTAATAATTTAGCAGCACCACCCATTAACGAAAAACCAAGGGCGGCGAGCAACATGTATAAAATTCCTTTGTAGCGGGGATCAACAGACATTTGCAATAAAGGTAAATGTTTAAATTACAGTGATTATGCCGACGCTTTATATTATAGCAGGTCCTAATGGTGCGGGGATGACAACAGCTTCAAAAACTGTTTTGCCTGAAATGCTTAATTGCTATCAATTTGTAAATGCAGATGAAATAGCAAAAGGGCTGTCACCGTTCGCCCCGGAATCGGTTTCTTTTCAAGCAGGAAGAATAATGCTGCAAAGAATACAGGATTTACTCAAAGAAGGAAATGATTTTGGTATTGAAACAACTTTAGCTACACGATCCTATACTAATCTTATTAAAAGGGCAAGAGACAACGGCTTTACAATTGTTTTGCTATTCTTTTGGCTACCCAGTGCTGACTTCGCAAAAAAAAGGGTTACCAGCAGAGTTGCGGAAGGAGGGCACAACATTCCGGTTGAAGTAATAGAGAGAAGATTTAAAGCAGGCCTGATAAATTTTCCTGCATTTATAAAAATATCAGACAGATGGTATATCTATAACAACGAATCATTGCCCGCTGAATTAATAGCAAGGGGAGGCATTGAAACAGAAACAGAAATAGCTAACTTAGCAATATGGGAACAGTTAAAAAAATAAGAACTATTGCACAATGGGATGTGCTTGATGCCAAGATTGAGAAAGGACTCAAAAAAACAGCGACAAAACTTATCGGGGAGAAAAAAAGAAATAACGGCCTTCTTATTGTTGCGGATAAAAATGGTAAAGTGAAAAAAATCCGGGCCAGCGAATTTTAATTTTATACCCGGCTCAGTTTTTCAACCGCCGCTTCTAATGTTTCCTTCTTCTTAGAAAAGCAAAACCGCAGCACCTTATCATCTTTTCCATTTTGATAAAAAGCAGAAACAGGTATCGTTGCCACACCGGCTTCTTTTGTTAGCCGGATGGCAAGGTCTTTATCGGCCTCATCACTTATTCTTTCATAGCTGCCGCAAATAAAATAACTGCCAGACGACTCCTGCATGGTAAACCTTGTTTGCTGCATCAGTTGTTTGAAGTAATCTCTTTTCTCCTGCATAAAAGAAGGCAGCGATAAATAGGCTTCTTTATTTTTCAAAAACATGGCCAGCCCCACCTGTGATGGTGTGTGGCAACTAAAGCAATTGAATTGGTGAACTTTTCTGAATTCTTTTGTTAATGTTGCCGGTGCAATGCAGTAACCCAGCTTCCAGCCGGTACAGTTATAGGTTTTACCAAAGGAGAAACAAACAAAACTTCTTTCTAACAGATCAGGATAACGAAGGATGCTCTGGTGCGGGATGTTATCAAAGATGAGATGTTCATACACCTCATCGCTGATGATGAAGATGTTGGTACCGGCTGTAATTTTTCTCAACTGTTGAATATCTTCTTCACCAATTACACTGCCTGTTGGATTGTGAGGCGAATTAATGATGATAGCTTTTGTTTTTGAAGTAATGGCATTTTTTACCGCCACCCAGTCAATATGATAACCGGGATAAACCAAATTAATAGTGATGGCTTTTGCCCCATTAATCTCAACATTCGGAACATAACTATCGTAACCGGGTTCAAATACAATTACCTCATCACCGGGTTGCAGGATGGCGGTAAGCGAAGAATAGATAGCATAAGTACCGCCGGGTGTAATAGTGATTTCTGTATCCGGATTGATTTTCGTTTGATATAGAAACGCCACTTTTTCAGCAATCGCTTCTCTCAATGGCATCCATCCGGGCATTGGCGAATACTGGTTGAAATTGTTTTTCATTGCCTCGGTCACAAGTGTTGTTAGTTCATGATTCATTGGAAAGTCGGGAAAGCCCTGGCCAAGATTAACGGCGTTGTATTCTGTAGCCAGACCACTCATTATGGTAAAGATGGTGGTGCCTACGTTAGGTAGTTTGGAGTTGATGTGCAAAGC
>JAJAZO010000121.1 GCA_026785745.1 Chitinophagaceae bacterium
AACTCAATTTTTTAATTCATAAAAACCAATACGGGCTTGGGAATCGGTATAAATGTAAATTAGTACACCTTTTTAAATAGAATTGAAAATCAATTTCAATTAAATATCCAGGCGGCGGGGGTGGGCATTCAGTTCTATCACCACATGGTTAGCGGCGCAGGCTTCAATTATTTTTTTATGGTCAACCGGGTAGCCGTTCCGGCTCAGCAGCAGGCGACCCGTCATGTGGCCGAGTATAGTTGTGTATGGGTTTTCAATTGCCTTTATCAACCGGGTCATGGCTTTTTCCTCGTTCATCTTCAGGTTGCTGTGTACAGAAGCAATTACCAAGTCAAAGGTCTTTAATACGGCTTCGGGATAATCAAGGCTGCCGTCGTAAAGTATATCGCTTTCAATGCTTTTGAAGATTTTGAAGGCGTGTCCGCCGGAGCTTTTTGGCGAAGGCTGGGCTTGTCCGCCGGAGTTTCGTTCCAAACGAGACGAAGGCTGGAGGGCAAATTGTTTATTCAGGGCATCAATTTGATTATGCTGTTCCCTTATCCGGTCTTCCTTCAGACCCTTGGCATAAAAGGCAGTTTGGGAGTGGTCGGAGATAACAAGGTATTCCAACCCCCGTTTTATACACTCATTTGCCATTTCTTCCAGGGTATTGCTGCCATCACTCCAGTTACTATGGCTATGGATAATGGAACAGACATCTTCTGTTTGTATCAGTTTCGGGAGCTTGTTGGTTTTGGCTTTTTCAATGATGGCTGCTGTTTCTCTCAGGCAGGGTAATATATAAGGAATCTTTGCTGCAGCAAAAACCGATTCATCACTTTCACCAACTGTATATTTAATGGATGGAAATGCTTTTTGAAATTCGTCAGTAAATTCCTTGCTGCCTGTTGTAAGAAATTGCCGTTCGGTTATGTTTTGTTTGCCGGTAAATAAACGAAGCTTTAATCCATTCTTCAATTTATATAAAAGATTGTCTTCATTTTCTTCCACCAACTCTGGTGGTTGAGCTGTTTCAAATTTTGGTTTAATGTTTTCATTTGTTGCTGCAATTACAAATTCCAATTCTTCAATTGTTAGTTCCTGTCTTCTGTAGGCACCGGTTATTTTTACTTTATCTGCTGAAAATAATTTCTTCAGATAATTTTCTATCTGCGGATAGATTTCATCGAGCTGTGCATACAAAAAATGACCCTGGTTAGAAAAATAAAATTCTATGGCTTCCCGGACGTTTTTCTGTGTTTTTTCACCAAATCCCTTAAAAAGGGTCAACCGGTTCTCGTTGCAGGCATACAGCAATTCACCCAACGATTCTATCTCCATCTGCTTCCAGATGGTATTAATTTTTTTTGGACCTATACCTTTTATGTTCAGCATTTCAATAACACCGGGTGGTGTATTGCTGATGTATTCACTCAACACTTCCAGCTTGCCGGTGTCTAATAACTCAATAACTTTTTTGCCAACACTATCACCAATGCCTTTGATGGTGAATAGTTTTTCTCTCGGGGTATCTTTCAGTTGCATCGGCAGCTTCTCTATGTTGAAAGCCGCTATGGCACAGGTTTTCGTCTTAAAATAGTTTTCGCCATTAATGTCCATTAATTTGGCGAGCAGGTCAAAATTATCAGCAATAGCACCATTATCCATGACACTAATTTACAATTTATTGAAAGTGATTGCATAAAAAAAGTCCCAACTGAGTTGGGACTTTCTGTGTCGTTGAAAAAGTTTTTCAACTTATTTCTTTTTCTTTGCAGCTTTCTTCTTAGGAGCAGCTTTTTTCTTTGCAGCTTTTTTCTTAGTAGCCATTTTGTTTAGAATTTAATGTTAGTAAAAATGGGTTAACGATAGTAAAAGTAACAATTATTTTATACTACCCAAATTTTTTTTCCACAAAGTTCTAAACAGGCTAAATGTTGCTTATGCTTCTGCTACTTCAACAGCAGCTACAGAAACATACATTCTGTTGTTTTTTTTCTTGCGAAATTCAACAACACCGTCAGTTAATGCAAACAATGTGAAGTCTCTTCCTACTCCAACATTTTTTCCAGGATGGTATTCAGTACCACGTTGACGAATAATAATGTTGCCGCAGATTGCAGGTTGGCCACCAAAGATTTTTACACCAAGGCGTTTGCTTTGTGAGTCCCGGTTGTTTTTTACGCTGCCTTCACCTTTCTTATGTGCCATTGTATTTAGTTTATTAGTTTATTAGTTTATTAATTTATCAGTTAATCAGTAAACTGATTAAGCAATACTTATCACTTTAATTTTAGTGTAAGCTGTACGATGACCTTTCTTTTTGTGAAAACCTTTTCTTCTTTTTTGCTTGTAAGCAATTACGGTATCACCTTTTACCTGGTCAACGATTTCAGCGGCAACTTTTGTTCCCACTGACAACTTACCATCGGCAGATGCCAACAGCACTTCAATACCTTCTACCTTATCACCGGCTTTACCTTCTACACGGGGAACATACAAAGTCTGGTCTTTTTCCACTTTATACTGTTGTCCGGCTACTTTTATTACAGCTATCATACTATTAAAATTTAGTCCCTCACCTTCCACTCTTTAACAAGCTCTGAGCTCAGGATTTCGGGAGGCAAAGGTAAGGGGAAAAATTGTACCGGCAAACGGGTAATCAAAGATTTATGTCCCGATAGTTATCAGGATTAAATGCCCCCCACATTGGCGGGGTATCCGTTATATTTGTAGCCGCCTTTAGGTTCTCGGGGCATAAAGTATGAAAATCAAGTCTTTCTTAGCCAGGCCGTTCGCTTCCTATATATATAAAGGTATCCGCAAAGGCATGACTACAGCCTTGGCCGACCAGGAAAATATTCTGAAAAACCAGCTGAAAGTGGGCCGAATCACCGAAATTGGTAAAGAAGCAAGGCTTGACAAAGTGAATGGCTATGAGGAATTCAGGCAGGCTGTTCCTATCCGGGATTATGAGGAAATGAGTGATTGGATAGACAAAATCAAAGAAGGGCGGCATAATGTGCTCTGGAAAGGCAAGCCCATCTATTTTGCCAAAACCTCCGGCACTACCAGCGGCACCAAGTACATCCCTATCACCAAAGACTCTATCCCCAATCATATCAATACGGCCCGGAATGCTCTGCTTTGCTACATGGCAGAAACCGGGAATACCAAATTTGCCGATGGTAAAATGATTTTTCTGTCTGGCTCACCCGAATTGGAAAGGATTGGTGGCATACCTACCGGAAGACTGAGTGGTATTGTCAACCATCATGTGCCGAAATACCTTCGCACCAACCAGATGCCGTCGTATGAAACCAATTGTATAGAAGATTGGGAAACCAAACTAAATAAGATTGTTGATGAAACGATAAGACAGGACATGACACTCATCAGCGGCATACCACCGTGGATGCAGATGTATTTTGATGAACTGATAAAGAGAAGCGGTAAGAAAGTAGGAGAGCTGTTTCCGAACTTTAGTGTGATGGTGCAGGGCGGCGTAAACTTTGAACCGTACAAAGCCAGGTTGCTGGAAAGTGCAGGGAGAAAGATTGATACGATAGAACTGTTTCCGGCCAGCGAAGGATTTTTTGCTTTCCAGGATTCGCAGGAAGCAGAGGGGCTCTTATTAAATACTAACAGCGGCATCTTTTATGAATTTGTACCTGCCGGTGAAATTTTTAATGAGAACCCAACCAGGTTATCATTAAAAGAAGTGAAAGTGGGAGAGAACTATGCATTGATTATTACCAGCAATGCCGGTCTGTGGGCATACAATCTCGGTGATACGGTAAAATTTATTTCTGTTGACCCTTACAGATTAATAGTAACCGGAAGGACAAAACATTTCATATCTGCCTTTGGCGAACATGTGATTGGTGAAGAAGTGGAAACCAGTATGCTGAAAGCGGCTCAAGAAGACAATATTAATATCACAGAGTTTACAGTAGCCCCGTTTGTTAGCAGTGATAAAGGAAAATCATATCATGAATGGTTTGTTGAATTTGAAAATAAGCCTGATAATATGACTGCATTTGCTGCCAGGCTCGATCAGAATCTCCGGGAAAAGAATTTGTATTACGATGATCTGATTAGCGGTAATATTCTTAGCCCGTTAAAAATTACTCCTGTTCGCAAAAATGGATTTATTGATTACATGAAATCAATCGGTAAATTGGGCGGGCAGAATAAAGTGCCAAGATTGAGCAATGACCGGAAGATAGCTGATGAGTTGGTAAAGTGGATAGAGATGGAAATAATTATTAATTAATAATTATTAATTAATAATTTAAACAAGAAACAATGAGTTCAGAACAACCAATCAAACGCATTGCCATATTTGGCTCGACAGGTTCTATCGGTACACAAGCCCTTGAAGTAATTGCTGCTAATCCCGATAAATTTTCGGCTGAAGTACTTACAGCACAAACCAACGATGAATTGCTGGTGGAGCAGGCATTGAAATTTAATCCCAACGTAGTAGTTATCGGCGATGAAAGAAAATATGCGAATGTAAAGCAAGCACTTGCTTCTACTGATATAAAAGTTTTTACCGGGGAGAAAGCACTGGAAGAAGTAGCCGCTATGGATTGTTATGATATGATGCTGGCGGCAATTGTTGGCTATGCAGGATTAAGACCAACACTAAAGGCAATTAGCAACGGGAAACCTATAGGATTACCCAAAAAAGAAACACTCGTACTTGCCGCCGACAACATCAAGCGGAAAGCCGAAGAGAATAAAGTACCTATCATT
>JAJAZO010000122.1 GCA_026785745.1 Chitinophagaceae bacterium
AATCCGATAGCTATCGGATCTGTTCAATCTGTGTCATCCGTGTGCTATTTTTTCGATGCAAAAGATGTGTCCACACGATAGGAAATAATCGGGGCAGGCTGTGTGCTGTTCTTTGCCTTAAATTTTAATGCGTCTGCCCTGTCAGAAATCTACCCTTTTCTGCCTGGTTATAAGTATTCCACCGCCGTCTTTTAGGTGTTGGCTGTAAACTAAAAATCAGTAGTTTCGCCTCAAACCGATTGACGATGAAATGAGTGTAAAAAATTTTCAGGCAATTTGTTTACCCGGCGAAGAAAATTTTTTGTCCCGAATTCCATCTGACCAAAAAGAACAATAAAAACCATACAGATGAAGTTTATTGCCTCCTCCTCTTCTTTATTGAAACAATTGCAGCATATTTCTGGTGTTATTAACGCCAATACTGTGTTACCAATATTGGAAGACTTTTTGTTTGAAGTAGAAAAAAACAAACTGACAGTAGTGGCTACCGACCTGGAAACTGTAATGAGGGTTCAGTTGGATATTGAAGCTAAAGACAGTGGCAAAGTTTGTATTCCGGCAAAAATCCTGATGGATTCATTAAAGAATATTGCCGACCAGCCGCTGACTTTTAACATTGATAAGAATTTCGGTATTGAAATAACCAGCGACAATGGTAAGTATAAAGTGATGGGTGAAAATCCTGACAACTTTCCAAAAGAACCGGCGGCAGACGATACCACTTCTTTTACCATGACGGCTTCTGCACTGATTACTGCTATCAACAAAACATTGTTTGCTACCAGCAACGATGATTTGCGGCCGGCAATGACAGGTGTTTTCTTTGAACTGGATAAAAAAGGATTGCAATGTGTGGCTACGGATGCACACCGGTTGGTTCGTTATAAAAGAACCGATGTAAAATGCCCGAAGGCAGATTCATTTATCGTTCCCCGCAAGCCGCTAAACCTGGTAAAAACGGCTATCCCTTCGAATGAAGATGAAATAACGGTGAGCTATAACAGCAACCATCTGTTTGTAAAACACGGCACTACGCAAATGAGTTGCCGCCTGATTGATGCCCGTTTCCCGGATTATAAAGTGGTAATACCAACAGACAATCCTTATAAGTTAACGGTCAATAAAAACGATTTTCAAAGTGCATTACGCCGGGTAAGTGTGTTCAGTAATAAAAGCACCAACCAGGTGGCCCTAAGCATTAGCGGCAGCGAATTACAACTGGCTGCACAAGATGTTGACTTCAGCTTTGAAGGAAACGAAAGAATGAAGTGTCAGTACAACGGCGAAGACCTGATGATTGCTTTCAACGCAAAGTTCTTAATTGAAATGCTTAGTGCCGCAGACAGCGATGAAATAAATATGGAATTATCAACGCCTACAAAAGCCGGTATTATTAAACCAACAGACCTTGACGAAAATGAAGAAATGCTGATGCTGGTAATGCCATTGATGCTGAATCAATAAAACCCCCATCCCCTAAAGGGTCGTTACAATCTTTCAAAGAACCTCTCTTTTACTAAGGGAGGTTTTTTTGCGCCGGATAATCCATTCAGCTACGATTAAGTTACCTACCCAGCCAAGCCAGGCCACCACCCGGTACACATCCATTGGTGGTAATGTTACTGTATTGGTAATGGCATATTTCCAGGCCCGTAATGTTAAGGCAGATAAAGTAAGAGCATAGCTTCTTATCATGTAATTGCGGTGAGACTTGAAGTTTTTTTGTTTTGCTTTGATTAAAGCCATTGCTGTAAAATAAATCCACAAAACAGCTAATAATACAAACGCAATTCTTGAAAATAATCCGCCATTGGCAAAAAACCCCATTATTAATCCGGCCGGGCCGGTAATGAGTAAAACATCTGCCACATAGATATAACCCAGTGTGCGGTGCAGCCGGGGATTACTCTTTAACAGTCTTTTTGAAAATTGGGTAAAACCTGCAAACAGCACCCACATACTGGCATATACATGTATAAAGAAAGCCACCCTCCATTGGTCAATATCAATGTATTGCTGCTTTATTCGCAAAAAGCCCACATCCGTGTTATAGGGTATATAAGCCATAGTGATAGAGGCCATCAACCAGCAGAAAAAAGCCAGTGTAAGCAGCAATGCGGCATTCCAAATGTTTGTCCGGGTTAGAATTTGTCTTAATTTTAAAAACAATACTATAATAATCTATCTCCACAAATTTAAACCTTTCACCATGAGAAAATTTTGGTTCCTCTTTGTAACAGCCAGCCTGTTACTTTCTTGTAATAATGATAAAAAAACTGCTGAGGCTCCTGAGCAGTCCAATGAAAAGGCTGATGCCACCACTACAACATCTGCATCTGCCACTACAGAACTAAAACAAACCCCTTTGCAAATTGCCTCCAAGCCATATGAAAAATTGCTTGGTTCTTATGTAGGGCCATTTGGCACTAATAAAATAACAATGCTTATTACCGCCGTTGCAGGCGATTCTGTAGTAGGCCGCACTATTGTTGGCGGAAACGACCGTCCTTACCGGGGTTCATTTAAGCAAAATGGCAGCCTGTTTTCCTTCAATGGAAAAGAGCCGGGCGACCATAAAGATGATGGCGAATTTAATTTTACCATTGATGAAAAATCTCCTGATAAGCTACAAGGTTCCTGGAAACCATTCGCAAAAGGCCGGCCGGGAAAAGAATATGCACTCGATCGCCGCAAGTTTCAATATAACGCTGCGGTGGGTACTTTTCCCGAAGCTTCACAAAGATTGCTGAAGGCCGCCGATTTGGAAAATATGATGAAAGACGATCTTGAGTTTATGCGAAACGAAATATTTGCCCGCCACGGTTTTTGTTTCAACAGAAAAAATATGAGGCAGATGTTTGAAATGGAAGACTGGTATGTGCCGAACACTGTTGACATCCGTGGTTTTCTTACCGCAGTAGAAAAGAAAAACATTGAACTCATCAAACGGTATGAAAAATACGCTGATGAGTATGGTGATGAATACGGCCGTTGATAAATTATAATCATAAGCCCCGGAATTTTTTTGGGACTTTTATTTTTAAAGTATGGACTTTGTTCTTCTCAATTCATATAATAATTATATAGAAGCACATATTGCCAAAGGTGTGCTGGAAGAAGAGGGCATAAGCTGCTGGCTGAAAGATGAAAACACGGTAACAATTGACCCCATTCTTACCAATGCGGTTGGCGGCATTAAAATAATGGTGGCAAAAGAAGATGCTGAGAAGGCCTGGGAAATTTTAACCCAATTGAAAAAAGAACAAAGGCTGGCCGTTGTTTGTCCCGCATCTGGATCGCATAATATTGAACTGGTCAGCACTCCCCGAAAACCGATAAACTGGCTCAGTGCCATTTCTACTTTTTTTATAGGAGATTATGCGTTGACGGTGGAAAAAGTAAATCATTGTTTTGATTATAAATATGAATTTCCGGAAGTTTAACAAGATGCGGCTGGTTAAAACAGCTTTCTTATTTTTCCTTCGTAACTTTTGACAGTAAACAACTTACTATGTGGAATAACATTATTCAATATTTCCAAAACCTGGAAGACCGGCCTCTGGAACGTATGGCTATTCTTGTTGGCGGTCTTTTGTTGTTCTGGATCATTGAAGGTGCAATTCCTTTACTGCCGTTGCGTTACAAAAAAAATAAAGTCCGCCATGCCGGGGTGAATTTTGTTTTTACCGTCATCCATCTTATCATACATACCGGTCTTGCTGTATTAATTGTGATGCTTTCCGACTGGTGTTTGCAGAATCGTTTTGGGTTGGTATACTGGTTTAATGCCGGGGTAATAATGATAATTGTAATTGGTGTGCTGGCTCTTGATTTCAGCAGTTGGCTGGTTCACCTGGTAATGCATAAAGTTCCGTTGTTGTGGCGGTTCCATCTTATTCATCACAGTGATACGAATGTGGATGTAACCACTGGCCTCCGGCATCATCCCGGCGACAGTTTGTTACGGGGTATTTTTTTTATCCTGCTTATTTTTATTTCCGGCGCACCGATGTATAGTGTAATGATCTATCAGACAATGGTGGTGCTTTCCACCGCATTCACTCATGCTAATATTAATTTGCCAAAACGAATAGACAAGGCCCTCAGTTATGTGCTGATTTCCCCCAATATGCATAAAGTGCATCATCACTGGAAGCAGCCCTATACTGATACTAATTATGGTGCCGTGTTTTCCATCTGGGACAGGCTGCTCGGTACTTTTGGAAAATTAGATACCAAAGAAATCCGCTATGGGCTTGACAGGTACTACCCCGGTGAAAAAGATGAAGATGTAATCAGCCTCCTGAAAAAACCATTTCAAAAATTGGACGCTTAATCAATCCTACAACGATTTTATATGAGAAAATTTTTTTACTGGCACTGCTTATCGTGTCATTAAGTGCTTCCGCACAACAAATGGACGTACCCAAGTATGTGGCTGCCAAAACAGGATTAAGCATGCGGGAAAAGCCAGATGCCAATGCTAAGGTGCTTGATAAAATTCCTTACGGAACAAAAATTTTTCTGATAGATGAAGATGGCGTCTGGAAAGATATTATTACCGAAGGACTGACCCACTATTAGAGAAAAGTAAAATTTAATAATAAGAGCGGCTATATCGTTGACAGTTATTTATTTCCCTGGCCACCGCCAAAACTGGCTACTGTAAAAAAAATGAAACAATACCTGGCACAGGTGGCGGCACCATTTGGCCAGAAATTGGTAACCCGGTCCGGAACAATGGCGCAGCTTAATGAAAGTGGATGTGAATTAAGCAAACAGTTTTACAAAAACGGTGCAGAGTACCAAGAGTTTCTTGCTTATGAGTATGGTTCTACACATTACTTCTTGCCTGGTTTTACTTTGCAGCAGCGATTTTTGCTTTGCCGGCTAATACCGGAATTCAAAGAAATTTTTGGAGAAAAAGATGAGTTTCCTGCCGCCAGTAAGAAGTTTAAAAAGGGAGAACTTGAATATTAGATAGAACTTCGAAAAAAAGTTGATGAGCCTGAATACTCCGGGCCTTTCACCATTGAAAAAATAAGGATGGGATTTGCGGATGGAGCCGACTATCAATTTCAAATGTACATAATAGAAAATCAGCTGGTCATATCTTTCAGCGCAGGAGTGTAGTTTTGCAGCATGAAGAAAATCGCTATGATTCCTGCCCGGTATGCCGCCAGCCGGTTTCCAGGAAAGCTATTGCAGTTGCTCGGTGGCAAACCTGTTATCCGGCATACGTATGATGCAACAGTAGCTACTGGTTTGTTTGATGACGTAATAGTAGTAACTGACAGCGAAATAATCTTTACAGAAATAATGGCTGCCGGTGGTAATGCCATCATGAGCAAATTTGAACATGAAAGCGGAAGCGACCGTATTGCCGAAGCAGCAGCTGATATAGATGTTGATATTATTATAAATGTGCAGGGGGATACACCGTTTGTAAAAAAAGAGCCTTTAGTCAAATTATTGCAGCAGTTTGATGATGATTCGGTGCAGGTGGCTTCGATGATGCAGGTGCTTACCAAACAAGAAGAAATTGAAAACCCCAACTTTGTAAAAGTGGCGGTTGATAATAAAATGAATTCTCTTTTCTTTAGCCGCTCCGTTATTCCTTATCCGAGAGATAAAGAGGCGGCCACTATCTACTACGAACATATTGGGGTGTATGCTTTTCGCAAACAGGCCCTCATGAGTTTTACTAATTGGCCGATAAGTATGTCAGAGGCTGCTGAAAAAAT
>JAJAZO010000123.1 GCA_026785745.1 Chitinophagaceae bacterium
CATGAGTACAGCGATAAGCTGCATGAATTAGAAACACTCGGTGGTTATAATATACATCACAAGACAGAAGAAGTGCTACAGGGCTTAGGATTTCCTAATGAAGATTTGAAACGGCCTTATAAAGAATTCAGTGGTGGATGGAGAATGAGGGTATTATTGGCAAAAATGATATTGCAGCAACCTGATCTGTTATTATTGGATGAACCTACCAACCACCTTGATCTTCCTTCTATTGAATGGTTGGAAAAATACCTCTTGCATTACCAGGGTTCCGTTGTGATTGTGAGTCATGATAAATATTTCCTGAACAGGATGGTGACAAAGATTGTTGAAGTGTATCAGCAGGAGTTGCATATCTATAATGGTAACTACGATTATTACGAAAAGGAAAAAGCCATCCGCATAGAAATGCAGCAGAAGGCGTATGAAAACCAGCAGGATTATATCCGGCAAAATGAAAGATTGGTGGAGCGGTTCAGGGCCAAAGCAAGTAAGGCTGCCATGGCGCAGAGCATTATGAAGAAATTGGATAAGCTGGAACGCATTGAAGATTCAGAAATTGAACGTCCGAATATCCGCATCAATTTCAAGGTGGATAAAACGCCGGGAAAAGTGCTGGTAGAATTAAAAAATGTTTCGAAAGCATTTGGCGAAAATGTAATTATTGAAAATTCAACTATTGAAATTGACAGAGACGATAAAATTGCTTTAATAGGTGCGAATGGAAAAGGCAAATCCACCCTGCTGCGAATAATAGCCGGCGTGGAAAACTTTAGCCAGGGTGAAAGAAAATGGGGACATAATGTAGATGAAAGTTTTTATGCACAGCACCAGCTGGAAGCTTTGAACATCAACAACACCGTTCTGGATGAAATGAAAGAATGCGGCAGCCAGATGAATGATTTGGAATTACGGGGTTTACTCGGTTGTTTTCTTTTCAGTGGCGATGATGCTGATAAGAAAATAAAAATATTAAGTGGTGGAGAAAAAGCCCGGGTGGCATTAGCGAAAGTAATTGTGAGTAAGGCCAACTTCCTGATGCTGGATGAACCGACTAACCACCTGGATATGCACAGTTGCGACCTGCTGATTGATGCCCTGAGTAAATACCAGGGCAGTATGATACTGGTGAGCCACGACCGTTATTTCGTTTCCAAGACAGCCAATAAGATTTGGGAAATTGTTGACCATGAAATAAAGGAATTTAAAGGAGGCTATGAAGAGTGGGTAGCCTGGAAAGAACGGATGGCAAAACAAGCCGCAGATGCAAAAAAGCAGGAAGAAAGAAATCAAAAAAGTGATGGAAAAACAAAAAAATCAGACGGTGGAAATCAGAAGCCTGAGCAAGCAAAGCCAGCTGTAACTCAAGCACAACCTGCCACTGCGATAAATAAAGAAGATAAAAAAGAACTGCAGAAAACGCAAAAGCAGTTTCAACAATTGGAAGAAAAGATCGCTTTGCTTAATAAACAGAAAAATGAACTGGAGGCTTCTTTGTCTGATCCGGCCATATACTCTGATAAAACGAAATTTCAGCAAGCCGAAATAGCTTATAAAAAAGCTGGAAATGATCTGGCCCAGCTTAATGCTGAGTATGAAAAAATTTTTGAAAAAATAATGGAACTGGAAGCAAAATAAACCGTCAATAACCGGCTTAATAAAAATTTTATCGAAAAAAAAAGGCTTATATCTTGAGAATCCCTTAGATTACGCATCTAAAAAAAAGCACAAAAATGAAAAAGCTATCAACCTCTATTTTACTAATGGGAATTTTAGCACTCACCATTAGTTTTACCTCTTGTAAAAAGAAAGCAAAAGATGCCGATATAAAAGCGGCGATTGAAACAGCATTGAAAGCAGACCCAATGTCGGTTAATACAATGGTCTCTGTAGATAAAGGCGTTGCCACAATTTCAGGTGAATGTAAAGATGAAGCCTGCAAAATGCATTGTGCTGATATGGTAAAAGGAATCAAAGGCGTAAAAGAAGTGGTAAACAATTGTACTGTTGCAGCTCCTATGCCGGTTATAAATGCAGAAGATGAAGCCCTAACCAAAGGCTTAAATGATGCATTGAAAGATCAGCCCGGTGTTAAGTTCTCAATCAACGAAGGAAAAATTGTTCTGACAGGCGAAATTGCAAAAGCAAAATGGGCAGCAGTAAAACAAATGCTGGATAAACTGAAACCAAAAGGCTACGATCTTACCGGATTAACTATTAAATAAAAATTTAAACTTATTAACTATGTCAACATCTTTGTCTTTACAGGAAAAATACCAGGAACTAACAACCGCTGCCACCATAAGTGGTGTGGCTAATCTGCAGGTAAGAGAGCAGGAAGGTATTTTATATATTGATGGCGAAGCTCCCTCCGGAGCAGTAAAAGATATGTTGTGGGGTGTTTATGATAAACTTGACCCCAATTTTTTAACCGGAGACCTGGTAATGAATGTAAACGTTTCTGCTACTGCACCTGTTACTCATGCAAAAGTAACAACAGAACATTCCAACCTCAACATTCGTAAAGGTCCCGGCACCGATCAGCCCATAGTTGGCAAAGCTGCCCATCATGAAATTGTAACAGTAGTTAGCCAAACCAGCGAACAGTGGTGGCTCATCAGAACAAAAGATGGTGAAGAGGGATATTCATACGCCCAATACCTGACTCCGGAAGCTACTCCCGAATCCTGAGTATAAATTGTTATCAGCAAAAAAGTAAGAAGTGTAACCAATGGTTGCACTTTTTTATTATACAGTTATTCTCTCCGTCCCCGCATTTCAAAAGATAAATAATACTTTCCGTTGCTGAAATAAATACATTGCCGGAATATGGCTGTAGCCGATGGGTTTTCGAACGGTTCAGTATAGTACAGGGTGTTGGTAAAAGGATAGTTATTAATAATGGTTGTTTCAGCCCTTGTATATAGCGGCTTATCAAAAGCGGTAACAAGTGCATCCCGAAGGTTAAGTCCCAACTGATCAATTTTTAGCCTCATTTTATCGGGCTCAAAATAATAGATAACATAAGGATTACCGGAAACAGGCACTACCACTTTGCCAGAGTCGGCAAGTGGCAACATTATTTTGGCCTGGTATTCCGAAGCCAGTTCTTCAAACCCGGTTTTTCGCTTTGCTCCTTTGCAGGCACTGAATCCGGTTTGTCCATCAGTATATATTTTTTTGAAATCGTTGTAGAAAGCATTAGCTGCAAATTCATTTTGAGCATTTGCTTTCGTAAGCACAAAAAGCAGAAAGAGGATGAGTATCCTTTTCATATACTATTACTACGCCGGCAAGTTAGGTAGTACATTATAAAAGTAAACAATACAATTGAAATGAAGGTTACTGCAAATCTTTCAGGAAAAATTGTAACATTTGTAATCTTAAACTAACCACCATGAAGTCCCGGCTATTTTTATTGACTGTACTGTCATTTATTACTGCCCTGCTTGCTTTTCGTTTAAAAGAAGCAAACATTACAAACCATACGTTGGGAAAAACCCGGGAATACAGGAACATGAACATTGTACGCTGTACACCCGATTGGAATGAATTGAAAGAATGGCTGGAAGAAGCAGACATCCCCCTCGTCCCCGGGGCCGGTAATTACAAGTGGAAGATTACTACAAAGAGTGACAGTGCCCAGTTTTATTTTAACCAGGGCATCAATATGTATTATGGCTTTCATATTATTGAAGCGATGGCATCATTTAAAAAGGCTTCGAAGTTTGATTCAAAATGCGCCATGTTATATTGGGCACAGGCATTAGCGTATGGGCCAAATATTAATGATTTCGGATACCGGGCATCTCCTGAAGCTCTTGCTGCTATAAGTAAAGCGGTGGAGTATGAAGAAAAAGCTTCTGCATTTGAAAAGTTCCTGATTGATGCAATGGCTATCCGCTACACTTCCGATTCTGCGGATGCTACAAGGGCACAATTGAACCAGGATTATACCGATATGATGCAGAAGGCGTATAAAAGCTTTCCTGCTATCCCCGATGCAAAAGCACTATATGCAGATGCAATGATGCTGCAACACCCCTGGGATTTATGGAATGTAAATGGAACGCCTAAACCATGGACACCGCAAATAAGACAGGTTTTGGAAAAATTATTGGTTCAATATCCCAACCACCCTGCTGCAAATCATTATTATATCCATGTCATGGAAGCATCTCCTTTTGCAGATAAAGCATTACCAAGTGCTGCCAGGCTTGGCATTACCAATCCTGCACTTTCGCACCTGGTGCACATGCCATCCCATATTTATCTCCGCACCGGCAATTATCATCAAGGGGTACTGGTAAATACCAAAGCAGTGAACAGTTATAAAAAGGTGGCTAAACTATTTGCACCAGTTACGAGCAATGATTTTTTATACGTTATCCATAACCTGCACATGAAGGCTAACAATGCCATGCTTGCAGGCCAATATAAAAATTCCATTGATGCAGCGAATGAAACAAAAAAAAGCATTCCTTCCGATTACCTGTCTATTCCAGCGCCGATGGGAAATTATGTTCAATATATTAATATGACTCCCGTGCTGGTTTTAGTACGCTTTGGAAAATGGGATGAACTATTGAAAATATCACAACCTGGCAAAGCACAGGTTTTTGGTAACATAATGTATCATTTCGGAAGAGGTATGGCGCAGGCTGGTAAATCTGAATTATCTGAAGCTATCAATGAACTAAACAGGCTGATAGAGTACATGAAAGATACAAGTCTCCATATTCCTTTTGTTCCGTTCTCTCCTGCCATTGATGCGGCAAGGGTGGCTGAAAAAATGTTAGTTGGAACAATTACATTGAAACAAGGAAAATATGATCAGGCCATTGTTGCATTTAAAGAGGCCGTGACCATCGAAGAAAATATGGTGTATAATGAACCACGGGACTGGATGCTTAACCCTAAACATTTCCTCGCTAATGCATACCTAAAAGCCGGTATGACCAAAGAAGCAAAAAATGTATTGGAAAAAGATCTTTTAAATAATAAAGAGAATGGATGGGCATTGTATGGTATCTGGCAGGCACTCACCAAAGAAAAGAAAACCGCAGAAGCCGCTAAAGCTCTTGCCCGATATAAGAAAGCGTTTATTAAAACAGATGTAAAACTAACAGCACCTGTATTTTAATCAGAGTGCCATTGCTTTGATAAAATCACTTACTAAATAGCTTATCAGTTTACCGCTGGTGGCATCTGTTCTTCCATCACTTAACCTGGTAGCCCCTTCGCAAATGTGCAGGTATGCCGGCTTGCTGTCGGCTGCCGCAAAAGAAATATACTGTCTTGCATGAATGGGAGTAATACCCACTGGTGTCATTGCACTGCTGAGTGTGTTTTGAATGGCATCGAGATCAATATCAATCCCTGTTAGTGTATCTTCTGTAAATCCGGTGGCATGAGAAACAGCCTGCATAAAAGTTCTTTTCTCATGTACAAAAATATCTTCGAAAGTGATGCAGTCAATAAAAGGATTGTTCACCATATCAATCCATACATTTTGCGGCAGATAATTTTCATGCAAACCAACCACACAATACTTCTGTAAATAACCATCTTCTTCTGCATACCGAAAAGCATTACCACTATGCCGCCCTTCCATGGGGCGGTAGTCAGCATGAGCATCCAGGTTGATGCAGTTGATTTGCGCTAACTGAAGCACACCGGCTTTATGCCAACCTTTAGCAGCTCCTTTTATTAATGGATACGTATTATTGTGACCACCCCCGATAACAATCGGAATTTTCTTTGCCTCCGTTATCATCTTCACCAGGTGTTCCACTTCGTCATCAATCGTATTCACTGCATGGCGATAGGCTTCTACCTTCTCCTCCTCCCCTTTTGCTGTGTTATCAATAAGATATTGCATATCGCCAAAATCAAAATGACCAATCAGCAATATTTCGCCCCCATCAAAAAAATCATTGCTCTGTACATTCAGCAGGTTTTGCAGAAAAGGAATCCACAATGTATCTGCACCACCGATGCCATAATTGCCTTTGGCACCAAGGTCTTCGGGAATACCAAACAGCACATATTTCGCTACAGATTCTTTCAGCTTTTTTTCAATGTCGCCTGCATCATTCACTACTTTTAATTGTTCACCTACTTTGGTTTCAAAGCGGCGCAGTTTGGTAAGCGAAAGCACATCCTGTTTGGTATAAATTTTCAGGTGACGCATACCACTCAGTTTTGATTCCCTGACAAGTGGCTTAGTTTCGAGGTTTACCATCAATTGCTTTTTTAAATTTAATTGCTAAAATACAAGTTAACCGCTATACCCCTATCTTCTCATTCACCACTTTCAAAATCTCCTTTTCTAAAGCTATGGTTTTGTTCTCAATTTCCCGGCCCTTGTTCAATACATCTGTCACAAAATTTTTGTCATCAAAGCCGCTGGCATTAATGCGGACATTCATAAAAGCCCCCATTACAGCGGTTCTGGCACATAAAGCCCCTACACCGGCATCCGACACGGAATTGGGGTTGCCAATTTCAGCCATGGCCTTTATCACTTCCATGCTATCATAAGAGGCGTGCATTACTTTGAACGGAATTTCAATAGCAAATTTTGTAGCCTCCTGTATGGCTTTGCTGCGGGTAGCTTTTTCTTCCTCTGTTGACTTTGGCAAACCAAAAGCTGACATTACCTGGTTGAATGCTTTGGTGTCAGCATCTACTAATTTCACCAATTCATTTTTATACTGTTCTCCTTTTTCTGCCCAATCGCTAAACTCATCCCACCTTTCATCCCAACCTTTTTTATGTGAGGAGAGATTGGCCACCATCGTAGCCAAAGAAACACCCAATGCTCCAACATAAGCCGAAATAGAACCACCTCCCGGTGCAGGACTTTCGCTGGCAGTTTCATCAGCAAAGTCCGTTAGTGTCATATTAACGAGTATGCTATCGGCCTTATTCTTCAATAGATATTCGATAACTCTTTCTTCGGGTTTAAAAGGGCTTAGTTCATCCAACCCCATAGATTTTACTGCAATCTTTATCAGTTCTTTTTCTGACACACCGGTTGACCGTTGTTGTTTTTGCAAAAAATATTTTCCTGCATCGGTTAATGATTTTAGGGGAACCAATCCAACCAGTTCACTTCCGGTTACTCTTATGCCTCTTGCATCTGCTTTCTTACACACTTCATCAAACGCAATATGAACAGGTGTTACATTAATATTAGTAAGGTTCATGGAGATCTGTGCAATGCCATATTCTTCAATATACCATCCGATAGCTTTTACTGATTTCAACGTACCGGGTTTATTTATTTTCACTCCTTCTGAGCCTGCCGAAAAATCTACCACATTTCTTCCTGCTTCCCTTACATCAAAAGCAATGGCGTTGGCCCTTCTTGTGGAGGTGGTGTTGAGATTAATATTATAGGCTACCAGAAAATCTCTTGCTCCGATAACGGTGCCGCCACGTTTTGCATCAAACTCTGCCGGGCCAAAATCTGGTTTCCATTCCGGTTGTTTAATTTTTTTGAAAAAGCCTTCATACTCTCCTGCCCTGATAACTGATAAATTATTACGGCTTTTATCCGGCTGTGCGGCTTCGTATAAATAAGCTGGTATCTGCAACTCCTTTCCTACTCTTTCTGCTAACCGCTGTGCAAACTTTGCTGTTTCTTCCATGGAGATATTGGCAATCGGTATCAGTGGACAAACATCCGTGGCACCCATTCTTGGATGTTCCCCTTTATGTTTGCTCATATCAATCAGTTCTCCTGCTTTTTTAATGGCAAGGAATGCTGCTTCGATAACCGCTTCGGGATGGCCGACAAATGTTACCACTGTCCGGTTGGTTGCTTTTCCCGGATCAACATTTAGCAAACGAACTCCATCTACAGTTTCGATTTGGTCAGTTATTTGTTTGATGATGTTGAGATCATTTCCTTCGCTGAAATTGGGAACACATTCGATGATTGGTTGCATGGAATATAAGTTTGATTTGAACCGATAGTTATCGGGATGCTAAGATATTGCTTGTCTGAGTAAATAAAGTAACATCAAAAGAATTTGCCAGCCACTTCTTGTATTTATAATTTATACATGAAAATAAAGAATATGAGCAAGACTGTAAAGACAAAAAAATACCAGTTATTAGACGGCATCGAAGATGAAACTGTGCTAAACCAGGTAATGGAAGATGTAGCTTTTTATGCCATTAAAAAAGATGTCGTAGATAAACTAAATGCCGACCTGCTTAAGAAATTGGATAAAGCCATTGAGAAGGCCGATAATAAAGAATCAATCTCCTGGGATGATTTTAAGAATGAGATGAATGAATGGAGAAAAAAATAATCGCCCCGCTACACTGTTGAACGAATTATGCAACTACCCCTGGCGAAACTGGAAAAGCTTCAGGAGTTTATGGATGGATTGGAGAAAGAGTGAGGGATGAGAATGTTACTCTGAATTCAGTTTACTGCTGCCATAAATATGTGCTGATTATCAATAGAATTTTATACCAGTAGTGGCGTATATTTATGTTTTAGCAACAAGCATAAAGACTGACTCATTATAAATGGGGTTAAATATTATTAAGACAATTTAAAAGCAAACAACTATTCTACTATAATTATGCACTAATTGAATTGGAAGTAAAAATATACATACCACATCCCGCTTTACAGGATTATGTCTTGCATTTATCGACAATTGATGCTTTACTACCGGAAGGAATGAATGATGTGGTAACCCCTTATCCGGCTACTCCATTTCAATCGTTGTTCTTTTATTGCAACAATCCAGTATCTATGAGCAGGACAGGGACAAGAGATTTTGAACTGCAACCAAGTATAGTATTAACAGGGCCTCAGTTTTCTCGGGTGAATGTAAAAGTTAGTAGTAAGTTGAGAGCCATACGTGTAGATTTTCTCCCGGGGGGAATGTATAGAATGTTGGGTATCACTATGAATGAGTTATTTGATGGTGGGTTTGATGCATTTGATTTCTTTGGTGACG
>JAJAZO010000124.1 GCA_026785745.1 Chitinophagaceae bacterium
ATTGAAACATTATTTCCTTATCAGCTTTGCACAACGTCCCGGTGCATTAAAAGAATTTGTCAATAATGTATTAGGGCCAACTGATGACATCACCAGGTTTGAATACATGCAGAAGACCAATAAAGAAAATGGACCGGCATTGGTTGGTGTTGAATTGCAAAGCCGTGATGACTATGAGTTGCTTTTATCGAAGTTGAAAAAAGTAAATATTGGTTTCGATGAAATAAATAAGAACGACCAGTTGTTTGGATATTTAATCTAAGTCAATAGTCTATAAACTTTGTGGATAAATCCACCTGAAATCCTTTCTCCTGATGAAGATTTTTTTGTAATTTCAGTCGTATTGCTTGCTAATGAAACGGTTAACGACTGTATTCATAACACATAACATTGCACCACATGGCGAGCAACCAGGGATTATATGACCCATCTTTCGAACATGACTCTTGCGGTATTGGCTTTGTCGCCAATATCAAAGGTCATAAATCACATCAGCATATTTCTGATGCACTAACAGTATTGGAGAACATGGAACACCGCGGTGCCTGTGGTTGTGAAAACAACACTGGTGACGGTGCTGGTATCATGATTCAAACTCCGCATGAATTTTTCTTTGATGAATGTTTGAAACTCGGTGTTCATCTTCCATCATTTGGCAAATATGGGGTTGGTGTGATTTTCTTTTCCAAAGAAATCAGGCTAAGAGAAGAATGCCGTGACATCTTTAACCGTACCGCCGAAAAATTAGGGCTAGAGATTTTAGCCTACAGAAAAGTTCCTGTAAACACACACGACATCGGACCAACTGCATTAAGTGTGGAACCGGAAATGGAACAGGTCTTTATTGCCTGCCCCGACCACATCTCCAACCCCGATGATTTTGAAAGGAAATTATTTATCCTCCGTAATCATGCTGCCCATACTATCAACAGCACCGTAAGAAAAGATGCGATAGGTTTTTATGTGGCTTCTCTTTCTCATAAAGTAGTTGTATATAAAGGGCAGCTTACCAGTATGCAGGTTCGTAGTTATTTTCCTGACCTCAGTAATAAAAGAGTGGTAAGTGCATTTGGCCTGGTGCATTCAAGATTTGCTACCAATACATTTCCTTCCTGGAAACTAGCACAACCGTTCCGCTATATAGCACACAATGGTGAAATCAATACATTACAAGGCAACCTCAACTGGTTAAAGACAAGTGAGAAAGGATTTACTTCTCCTTACTTCAGCAAAGAAGAAATGGAAATGCTGTTGCCAATTATTTCGGAAGGGCAAAGCGATTCTGCTTGTTTAGATAATGTAATTGAATTGCTGACACTAACCGGTCGTTCATTACCACATGTGATGATGATGCTGATACCGGAAGCCTGGGATGGTCATGAAGAAATGGACCCGGTGAAAAAAGCATTTTATGAATTTCACTCTTCCTTTATGGAACCCTGGGATGGTCCGGCCTCTATTTCATTCACCGATGGAAAAATCATCGGCGCCACATTAGATAGAAATGGTCTTCGTCCCTCAAGATATTGCGTTACCAACGATGACCGTGTAATCATGGCATCTGAAACAGGTGTATTACCAATTGACCCCACCACTATTCTTGAAAAAGGAAGATTGCAACCTGGAAAGATGTTTGTGGTGGATATGGAGAAAGGAAAAATTATCAGTGATACAGAATTGAAAAATGAAATCTGTTCGCAGAAACCGTATGGCGAATGGCTGAACAAATATAAGATCCGGTTAGAAGAATTGCCAGAACCAAGAATTATGTTCACTCACCTTGAACATGACCAGGTTTTTAAATACCAGAAAGCATTTGGTTATTCCACAGAAGATTTGGATAATATCATTGCTCCAATTGCATTAGATGGTAAAGAACCGATTGGCTCAATGGGAACAGATATTCCTTTGGCTGTGCTCAGTGATCATCCGCAACACCTGAGTCACTATTTTAAACAATTATTTGCACAGGTCACCAATCCTCCCATTGATCCCATCCGTGAAAGATTGGTGATGTCGCTGGCGACATTCGTTGGCAACAATGGCAATTTACTATTGGAAGATCCGCTTACCTGTCACAGCGTTGCATTAAAACAACCAGTACTCACTAATCATGAACTGGAAAAAATAAGAAGTATTGATACCGGTTTGTTTCAATCAAAAACCATTCAATGTTATTTCAAGGCCGATGGCAAACCCGGTTCATTAAAAAAAGGATTAGAAAGAATTTGTGATTATGCAGTAGATTCGGTGGAAGATGGTTTTAAAGTGTTGATATTACAGGACAGGGCTATTGATTCGAACCATGCTCCAATACCGTCATTATTAGCAAATGCGGCTATCCACCACCATCTTATTCGCAAAGGAATGCGGGGAAATGTTGGTATCATCGTTGAAGCTGGTGATGTTTGGGAAGTGCATCACTTTGCCTGCCTGGTTGCCTTTGGTGCAACGGCTATTAATCCATACTTAGCTCTTTCCTCTATCAGGGATATGCTGGAAAGTGGAAAGTTACAAACCGATTTAAACGAAGAACAGTTAAAGAAGAATTATATCAAAGCCGTAAATGATGGCTTGTTGAAAGTGTTTTCCAAAATGGGTATCTCTACCCTGCAATCTTACCAGGGAGCACAGATATTTGAAATATTGGGATTGAATAAAGAAGTGGTCAATAAATATTTTACAGGAGCTACATCAAGAATAGAAGGAATGGGTCTTGATGAATTAGCCAAAGAAGCATTAGCCAAACATTTCTTTGCCTTTAGCAAAAAAGAAATTCCTGTTGACCGCTTACC
>JAJAZO010000125.1 GCA_026785745.1 Chitinophagaceae bacterium
CCTCCTCTTACACTAATAATCTTGGCTTTTTCTGCAAAAAAGAATTGCAGTTGGATAAAATAACTGCTGTACCTGTTCGCTTCCGGCTTGGATCATTGGAATATGTAAACTGGTTGGAACAAAAGCCGAATGCGGTAAAACCGAGATAAGATAATTACAAGGACACCGACTGCTCACTTAGCACTTTCTTAATCACAGCTACTATCTTCTCTCCCTTCTCTTGTATCTGTTCTTCTGTCCACACTAAACTGATAGCAGTCGAAATGCAACGGCCCATCACCCCATCGCTGGCAGCAAAATCTTTGGAGGCATGATGAATAACCTGTGCTTTTAAATCTGGATGCAATGAATTTAAAGTGATCGAATTTTTAAGATGGTCCCATTTGCGGATATAATGCCAGTTATTATCGAACCAGTAAAAGTTGCCGGGTAATATTCCCTGTGCTTTCATTTCGTTTACCACGGCTCTAGTAATTTCTTCTGTCGGTAAAAACCAACTTACAAAACTGTAACTGTCGCCTTCGGGGTCAGGTATGCGGCGAAATGAAACTTCAGGGATTTGTGCCAATATGTTTTTTAGTTGTGCATGATTTTTCTTTTGAATGCCCAAAAACTCATTCAGCCTTTTTATCTGGGCCAAACCAACGGCTGCATGTAATTCAGAGATTCGATAATTGTATCCAATAAAAGGATGCAGGTCTGCACCTCGGTCTGCACCGCCTTTATGATCATGACCATGATCGGTGTATCCATCAGACTTAGTGTAAACTTCTTCCCGGTTGGTCATAATAACACCGCCCTCGCCACAAGTCATTGTTTTTACAAAATCAAAAGAGAAGGTTCCGGCATCGCCGATTGTACCTAACGATTTACCTTTATAAGTGCCACCAATACTCTGGCAGGCATCTTCTAATAAAACCAAATTATGTTCCTTGCAGATAGCCAGCAACGCATCCATATCCGCCATGCTGCCACACATGTGTACAGCCATTACTGCTTTTGTTTTTGGAGTGATGGCTTTACGAACAGCAGCTGGATTTAGTGTTAGCGTATCATCCACATCTACCAGCACGGGCACTGCACCAACACTTAATATCGCTTCAAAACTTGCGACGAATGTAAAGCAGGGAGTTATCACTTCATCTCCATAGCCAATGCCCAATGCACTCATAGCAGTTGTTAATGCAGCCGTGCCACTGGAAGTAAGTTGTGCATACTTGCTGCCAAAGGTTTCGCAGATGGCTGTTTCCAGCTCCTTACTTTTCCAGATACCTTTTCTGGATCCGTCAAATCCATACCGCATCAGGATACCGGTTTCCAAGACATCATTTACTTCTTTTCTTTCTTTGTCACTCCAGAGTTCAAAGCCGGGCATATTGGGATAATTATAAATGAATAATTTGGAATTAATAATTGCTTTTACGCAATAAGTTTCATATTAGCTATACAAAGGTAGAAAATGGAAGACGAAAGAAGATATTACGGAAACACTTTATAAATATCTTTTCTATCCACTATTCTGGCTAATTGAATGATATTATTATTAAAAAAGAAACCAATCCTGTAATTACCAAGCCTGATCCGCCATGCATCCGGATGCCCGTTTAGTTTTTTCAGCTGCGAAATTTCAGATTATAATTTTGCTTTTTCCAGTTTCAGAATAATTTTCTTCACCGATTGACGAACTGGAGCCGATGATAACTTGCTCAGGTCTTTATTGAATGAAGAAAGAAACTCAACCTGCATTATTTGAGTTTTTTCATGATTGTGTCACGGGAGACCTTTTTATTTCTATTGGCCTTACTCATTAATGCTGCCAAACCAAGGTCTTCTTTTTCTTCCGTTGTAAGTAATTTATTGCGGATTTTCATTTTATTCAACAACTCCCGCACAAACTGAAGCTCCTTTACATTTTTTGTTGAAATAATAAGTGAAGACATAATCGCTGTTATCTGATGATATACTAAAGGTATAAAAGAAAGGAGAACTTTATAGCTTATGGCTTATAAAAATTCCACTTACCCCCCGGTTGCACCAGTATTGCAATTTCACTTAAATCACTTTCATTATTGTTTTTTCCAACAGCAGTTATAACATAGCGATAGGAAAAGTGTTTAGAAGAAAGCGGCTCTTTTAATTTAAACCCATCTGGTGTAGTTATCATCCGGGAAATATATTTGGGTACATTGCCAAACGTTTCACTATGCGAATCGGCAGCATACTGGTACACCACATAATACTTTATAGGTATGTGATTTCTTGGGTCGGGTTTTACCTTTAATTGTATAATAGAATCATCATCAATTTCCCTTTCTACAATCGGTGGCCAGGGTTTTTCATTATCTATCCATCTCATCGGCGGTAACAGGGCAGGATATTTATAATAATTATTACGCAAACTATCATTCCATCCATTCGGATTTTTTTCAAATAACCGGCTGCTATAATAAATACTGCCTTGTACATTTGGGTAAAGGCGCAATAATTCTATCTGGCGGGGCAACTCATCTGCATTTTTCCAACCGGCTTCTGATGTTTCTGCCTTGTAAATACCATGACCGATATATACATGACGGCCAAAACTGTTTCGGCTCCACCAGTCCACCATTTTTGCATAATCAACTTTCGGGTGCCCGATGGTGAAATATAATTGCGGTGTCACATAATCAATCCATCCTTTTTTCAACCATAACAATATATCGGCGTACAGGTCATCATAATTGGTTTGACCGCTACGGCTGTCGCTACCTCTCACAGAGTCCTTATCATTATTTCGCCAAACACTAAAAGGGGAAATACCAAAGCGGCATAATTTCTTTTCCTGTTTGATAACAATGCTGAGAGCTTGTATAATAGAATCGGTATTACTTCTTCGCCAATCATCTTTGCTTAAGGTGCTGCCGGATTTTCTGTAGGAAGCTTCATCCGGAAACTCTTTTCCGGGAATACGGTAAGGATAAAAGTAATCGTCCATATGAATAGCATCCACATCATACCGCTTCACAATATCCCGGACCACATTCGCCACAAATTTTTGTGCTTCCTTATTCCCGGGATCAAAATATTTTTTATCTCCATAGGTCAAAAACCATTCAGGGTGAATGCGGCTGATATGATTAGCCGAAACAGATGAAGTGCCAATGTTATGAACAGCCCGGTAAGGATTCAACCAGGCATGAAACTCCATGCCCCGTTTATGTGTTTCTTCAATCATAAACTCCATGGGGTCGTAATAAGGAGAAGGCGGTTTGCCTTGTGTGCCGGTCAGCCATTCACTCCAGGGTTCATATTGGGAAGGATAGAAAGCATCAGCTGCCGGTCGTACCTGTACAATCATAGCATTCATACCATTTTTCTGGTGCAGATTCAGCAGGCGGATGTATTCGGCTTTCTGTTTGGCGGGGTCAGTAGTACCACCACCCGGCCAGTCAATATTATTAACGGTAGCAATCCAAATCCCCCGAAACTCATATTTGGGCTGGGCGTTTAGCAAATGAACGGATAGCAAAGCAATGGCTAAAAATAAATAGGTGGATTTCCTCATGTTTTCAGATTCGGATGAATAATGGCAGTAGCAAAAATACGTCATTCACCGCCATCCCGAATCTTGTCCAGCAGATCACTGAGAATATTAGCATCTTTTTCTGAAAGTTTACCAAGCACACCATCAATTTCATCCTGGCGGGTATCCAAACGTTCTAATAGTTTTTTTCCTTTATCACTAATAATAACATCTACCAAACGACGATCATTTTTACAAGTAAGTTTTTTTACGAGGCCTTTGGCTATTAACCGGTCAACGATGCGGCTGGTATCACTCATCTTTTCCAGCATCCGTTCTCTTATCTGTAAAGTAGAAAGCGGGTCGGGAAAACTTCCTCTTAATATGCGAAGAATGTTGAACTGTTGTGGGGTAATATCTTCTGCTTCAAAAATGCACTTTGTCTTTTCTTTCATCCACGACAAAGTGTAAATAAGGTTTATAGCAGCCTTTTGCCGGGGGTTGCGAAATTTTGCCTGTTGTATGTCCTGTTCAATACCCATCATGTAAACTTAACTATTAAAGTAAAAAGTCTTGGGATTCGCCTGTACTTTTCCCAAAACTTTTTAACGAATTGTAATAAGATGCTTAGTTGTTGTAGTAGAATTTCTCTTCTACAATCTTGCCATTTTTCCAGGGTTGTACTGCCAACTGGGTGTAGTTACGGGTGCCAAAGCCTTTGTGGGTGTAATCCATCCACCATTCTGTAACAGCAAGCCCGTCGCTGATAATGGAACTGATAATCTTAGCTCCACGAAATTCTGTAAGACCATTTACAAAAGTTTCTTCAAACTGCGGCATATTTCTTTGCCTGCTCTGGCCGGGTAATCATTGTCCTGCATCACTACATCATCAGCATAAAATTTTTCAAAAGCTTCAAGGATTTTTCCTTCCAAAATCATTTGGTTCAACTGGTCAACATTAGTTCTTAAATCCATTGTATTAATTTTTAGTGGTAGAATAAATTGAAAGCACAAAATTAATGTTGCAACATTGATTAGCCAAATATATTTGAAATGAATAGCTGGTTTAGCCATTTCTTAACATAGGTAAGCAGCATTTTGGCGAAAAATTACCTCTTTGTGGTATTGCTGTATCGCCGGAAAATGATTTGCTTTACAGTACGAACCTTAAATCCCACAACCATGAAGCTATTATCCGAATCTTTCCGCCATTTTTTTGAAGGCTTTACTTCGTTCTACACTTCCATTTTTGATGAGATGAAGCAATGGTAAACAAAGCTGCGAGCCATGAGCTTTGAGTTACGGGACTTAAAGCAAAAATGGCTTTTAGCTATTTAAAATACTTCCAAATTATAGTAAGTTGACTCGAAGCTCGTAGCTTTTCTTTCTCACATCTTCTTCAACTCTGCTGCCAGTTTAAAAATTGTAAAGAGGTGATGGGCCTCATGGAGTAAGAAAAAATTCAGCCATTGCAGTAATGTCATTTGCCCGAAAGAAGGGTGGATTCCTGTTTTTACCAGGTCTGTTGGAGGAAAGGCGGTCATTTCGGCTGCCATTTGTTTGCGGATAGTAATCATATCCTGCATTATTTCTCTTGTTGATTTACCGCAGTTGTCAAGAAACTCCGGGTCGGCTTCGGCTGTGTATCCGGAGAAAGAAGGATTGCTGTTTTCAAGAATTTGTTTTACCCTGGCTACAAATATGTGCTGGTAGGTTTGCAGGTGAACAATCGTTTCAAAAATGGACCATTTACCAGCGATAATTGGCCGCCTGATTTGCTCATCTGATAATCCATCAATAATATCAACTAATACTTTATGCTGATATTGCAACCGGGTTGAGAGAGATGATGGCATTTCCATAATAAAAACTTTTGTGGTTAATCATTGCTCCACACTTTGGTTCCTTCGCTACAGTTTGAACAAATGTCAATATTCTTACGGCCTTTCAATATCTGCTTCCTGAATGTACGGTATTCGCCGTTCTTCCAGATTTCTTTGAACGACTTTTTCTTTAAATCACCCAATTGGTGCTGCGCATCTTTATCAAAACAACAGGGAGCTACCAACCCATCCCAGGTTATCACCGGATCATGCCAGAGCCGCCAGCATTGATTGGCAAGTTTGCCCTTAAATTCATGCCCGTTTTCTGTTTTGCGGTAGCAGCTGTATTTATCAATGGTGGGGATTAACTGGTTGGGGTCATTTTCAAAATCATATACCTGGGCCGTTTTAAACCACACATCATCCACACCTACTTCTTTAGCTAATTTTTTTACATCTTCTATCTGGTGTTCATTTGGTTTTACAACTAAGAATTGAAATACCACAAATGGCTTTTTACTTTTCAATTCTTTTTTCCATTTCACAATATTCTTTGCGCCTTCTATTACTTTATCCAGATTTCCTCCAACACGGTATTGCTGATACACATCCTGCGTAGTTCCATCAATAGAAATAATCAAACGGTCCAATCCGCTTTCAATAGTTCGCTTTGCATTTGCATCCGTTAAGTAATGCGCATTAGTAGAAGTGGCTGTATAAATTCTTTTCTTCGAAGCATACTCAACCATGTCTAAAAAATTGGGATTGAGATACGGTTCCCCCTGGAAATAAAAAACGAGGTATAACAAATCTTTGGAAAGCTGGTCAATGGTTTCACTGAAAAAATCTTTTTTTAGCATACCTGTTGGCCGGGTAAATGCCCTTAGCCCACTTGGACATTCCGGGCAGCGCAGATTGCAGGAAGTAGTCGGTTCAAAAGAAATCGAAACGGGGTAACCCCATTGCACAGCCCGTTTGGTCCATTTGCTGATATAAAAACTGCTCAGCACCTTCACACCATTCCAGGCACGGCGGGGTGTTATTTTGGATAATAAATTGAAACTGTCGCTGCGGTTAAATCTGGCCATCGGGGTAAAGTTACAATTTCAGCCAATAGTGGGCTTTCGAAGTACGGAGTAAGTTGGTATCTTCAAATGGCTTTGCAATGCATTCTTCAATAATACGATACCGTATTTTTCCCCTTGGGGACTCTGCCATTACAATTGATTTTGGTAATTGTATAGATGAAACACTCAACAAAGAAGTAATCAGAAGGTTTAATCAATTGCAGCAACAGCCATTTCCCGGAATGATTGAAGCCGTGCCGGCCTATAATTCACTCACTATTCATTATGATATGGTGGCAGTGCGGAAAAAGGGGACAGATGCTCTTACAATATTTCAATGGGTGGAGCAACAACTGCTGGAAAGATTGGAGCAGCCGGTAGAACACTCAGCAACCAAAGAACGGTATATGAAAATTTCTGTTTGTTATGAAAAGGAATTTGCACCGGACATTGAACAATTGGCGGCAATAAAAAATATTTCTGTTGAGGAAGTAATACAATTTCACACATCAAAAACGTATAAAGTTTATATGCTTGGCTTTTTGCCCGGCTTTACTTACATGGGCGAAGTGGATGAAAAAATTGCTATTCCAAGAAAGCCGCAACCGGTGAATATTGTAGCAGGAAGTGTTGGCATTGCCGGAAAACAAACAGGTATTTATCCTTTAGCATCACCGGGTGGCTGGCAAATAATCGGCAGAACACCATTAAAATTATTTGATGCTAAAAGGGATGAACCAACATTATTAAGGGTTGGGGATTTAGTACAGTTTTATCCTGTCACTAAAAAAGAATTTGAAGAAATAAAAATAACAGAGTTATAGAAGCAATGGAGTCATTAACCTGATGCACCTCTGCGCCTCTCCTTCTCTGCGGTAAAAAATGAGTTTAAAAGTTATAAAATCAGGCATACTGGATACAATACAGGATAATGGTCGCTACGGCAACCAGCATCTTGGTATCAACCCTGCCGGGGCAATGGATAAATATGCTATGCAGGTAACAAATATGCTGGTGGGTAATAAACCGGGTGAAGCCATTATTGAAATGCATTTTCCTGCTGCTGTTTTCATGTTCACTCAACCGGCACTCATAGCATTGGGCGGTGCTGATTTTTCAGCAAGTATTAATGGAGAACCCGTACCCAAACTTCATGCAATTGTAGTTGGTAAAAATGATGTGCTGCAATTTCATAAACCGGTAAATGGGGCAAGAGTGTATCTTGCTGTAGGTGGAGGATTGGTTGCGGATAACTGGATGAACAGTTATAGTACCCACCTGAAAGCAAAAGCTGGCGGATACCAGGGAAGAAATCTCCGGAAAGATGATGAACTTTTATTGCGACAGCCTTTTTCTGTTTCCGTTCAACGAGAAGAATTTATTGTATTACCCTGGCAGGCAGATACAAAGTGGTCAGATGATAGCAAGGAAATATTGATACTGCCCGGAAATGAATGGGGGCGACTCACTACCGAATCGAAAGAAAATTTTACCATGACCTCCTTTGTCATCACCCAGCAATCAGACCGGATGGGATATAGGTTAAATAATATTCCCCTGCACAGCATTACGAATGAAGAAGTAGTTTCCTCTGCTGTAAGTTTTGGTACTATTCAATTACTTCCTGATGGCGGGCTAATTGTTTTAATGGCAGATCACCAAACCACGGGTGGCTATCCGAGAGTGGCCCATGTTATTTCGGCCCATCATTCAAAACTGGCGCAGATGAAAGCCGGAGATAAAATCCAGTTTCGGCTTACTGACCAGCAAACGGCAGAAGAATTATTGATAAAACAACAGCAACATTTGCTGCAACTGCAAAATGCTTGTACATTCAGATTACAGCAATACTTTAATAAGTGAACCCGGATATTAATTGCGATATAGGAGAAGGTATTGGCAATCTTGCCTCGTCGGCAGGCAGGGATGAACTCATTATGCCATTTATTTCTTCGGCTAACATTGCCTGTGGCTATCATGCTGGTGATTCAAAAACAATGTGGCAAACAGTTGAAACAGCTATTAAGCATAAAGTATTGATTGGTGCTCATCCATCTTTTTTCGACAGAAAGAATTTTGGCAGAACTGAAATGAATGTAGAAAAGGAAGAAATCTATGACCTGGTATCACAACAATTAATCATTCTTGATGAAATCGCTTCCGGGCTTGGAGCAAAATTGAATCATGTAAAGCCACATGGAGCATTGTACAATATGTCGGCAAGAGATGCCGTCTTAGCAAACACTATTGCAAAAGCAGTAAAAGATTTTGACAGTAACCTTATTTTATTTGGACTCAGCGGCAGCCATTCCATGAGCGAAGCAAAAGCAATTGGCTTGCAAACTGCCAGTGAAGTATTTGCCGACCGTACTTACCAGGATGATGGTTCACTCACTCCCCGTTCTCAACCCAACGCATTGATTGAAGACACCAATAAAGCAGTACAACAAGTATTACAAATGACAAAAGAAGGAACAGTAACAACGGTTTCTGGAAAAATAATCTCAATCGTTGCTGAAACTATCTGCATACATGGTGATGGAAAACATGCGGTGGAATTTGCAAAAGCAATTCATAATGCAATCAGACTTTAAAAATTATCAACGACTAAAAGCCCTCCTGAGCTTGTCGAAGGATAGGAGGTTGGGGGCATGAAAAGAAACTCCGCCATACTTGGTGCTGCATTCCTTATGGCCACTTCCGCAATCGGACCGGGATTTCTTACCCAAACTTCTTTATTCACGGAGCAATTACTTACAAGCTTCGGCTTTGTTATTCTTATTTCCATCTTGCTCGACATTGGCGCTCAATTGAATATCTGGAGAATAGTAACTGTAAGCGAAAACAGGGCACAGGATATTGCCAATAAACTATTACCAGGTCTTGGTTTTTTCCTGGCAGCCTTAATTGCATTTGGGGGGTTGGTATTCAATATCGGTAATATCGCTGGCTGTGGTTTGGGATTAAATGTATTAACAGGGATAGATGCAAAGACAGGGGCCGTCATCAGTTGTGTAATTGCTCTCGGTATTTTCTGGTACAAAGAAGCTGGTAAGCTCATTGATAATTTTGCAAAGATCCTTGGCTTCATCATGATTGTATTAACGGCATATATTGCTTTCTCCACTCATCCGCCTCTAGGCGAAGCATTATACAGAACTATCTGGCCCGAGAAAATTGATGTAATGAAAATTGTTACGTTAGTTGGTGGCACAGTTGGCGGTTATATTTCATTTGCTGGAGCACATCGTTTGCTTGATGCAGGAATAAAAGGCCGTCAGCATATTCCGCAGGTAACAAGAAGTTCTGTAAGTGGCATCCTTATTACTTCTATTATGCGGTTTATGTTATTTTTTGCAGCACTCGGTATAGTTTCGCAGGGAATAAAATTATCGGCCAGCAATCCTGCCGCATCGGTATTTCAATCAGCCGCCGGGGAACTGGGCTATAAATTTTTTGGTGTTGTGATATGGAGTGCAGCTATTACCTCTGTAGTTGGCGCATCTTTTACGTCTGTTTCATTCTGGAAAACATTAGTGCCTGCGGTAAAGAATAATGAAAAAATAGTTATCAGTGCATTCATCATTCTCTCTACTGTCATTTTTGTTGTGGTAGGCAATCCAATCAAATTATTAATACTGGCAGGGGCAGTTAACGGAATTATTTTACCCATTGCATTAGCTGTTATCCTTTTGGCAGCCAATAAATCCTCCTTGATGAAGGACTATAAACATCCTTTAATTTTACAAATCATTGGCTGGCTGGTAGTAGCTGCAATGACATACATGAGTTTCATCATTATTCAGCAAAGCATAGGCAAATTGTTGTAAGAAAATATATTTATCTGTGTTAATCCGTGTAACCTGCCTGCCGGTAGGCAGGTCTGTGGCTGTATTTTGTATTGGTATCATTAGTGTAATTCGTGGCGGAGCAAAAAACAAAAAAGCCCAACCATAGGGGTGTTGAGCTTTTTGTTATCATCCATCCTTGTTGTGTCCAATCAGTCGTTTAATATTTTTGATCTAAGCAGATAATTCCGTGAAGGATGATAGATGAAAAGGCAGGTTCCGTTTTTTATCGTTGTAATAATATTTGTTGATTCTTTTGCCGGTACAGCAGGGCAACCCCAGCTGCGGCCCATAAATATCCCGGCTTTTGCCCTTGCATCATCTACATACGCAGCGCCATGTATTACAATACTGCGTTCAAGAGCTTTGTCATTATAACCGGGGTCCACACCATTTACCCGTAACGAAAGGCCATGTGCACCTATATAAGTGTTCGAGGTAATATAAAAACCTAAACTACTTTGTAATGACTCAGGGGTGTTGGAAAATTTGGTAGCATACTCGCCGCCGGAATTTTTTCCATGTGCCACATAGGTGTTGGTAATCAATTCACCATTCGCCACATCAATAATATATAATCGCTTTTGCCTTGATGATTGACTAAAATCACAGATAGTTAAATAATTACTCCGGCGTATCAACTTCTTATCAAGCAATCGCTGATAACCTTTCCAGGCATAGTCAAAAGCTTCTTCCGATAAACCATACTTTTGTAGTTTGGTATTGTTATATAATACCAAAGCAGCATCAGCATCTGCAAAAGAAGAATCCGTAATAGTTAAAGGAGAACCCGCCACAGCATAAGTAGTGCTGTTAACTGTTTGTTGAGTTGGGATTATGGTAAACGAAGTACACAATAATCCCACGGATAATGGAATAAATATTTTTCTCACTTAGGGTACGGTTTTTCTTCGGTGCAATCGCTTTTCAGTTCTTACGCCGTTGGATCGGACTATTAAACGACAGGCACAACGAAAATATTATCTGATTGTTAAATATGCAAGAAATAAATCTTTGTTTCTTAATGCTTTGCGAATAATTACGAGGCCATTGATAAAATTATACAGGGAAATCTACGAGTAACTTTTCTGGCAACAAATGAATACACGTTAGCCACAGATTACACGGATTAACACAGATTAATAC
>JAJAZO010000126.1 GCA_026785745.1 Chitinophagaceae bacterium
AAATTTGATGCCAACGGAATATATTTAAAAGAATGGAAAAATAATGCCGCAAAACAATTATACGCTGTGGCAATTGATAAATTTAACAACAATATTTTCGCTGTTGATCTATTAAAAGTAAATGATAGTATTAGTAAAGGTTCTGATATTATATTGTTCGATTCAACGATGACACTACTAAGTAGAATCGGAAGATTAGGTTCATATACAGGAGCTGCTCTTGACTTTCATGACATTGCAGTAGATGATGAGGAAAATATTTATGCATGTCAAACCGGAGGTAAAAAAGTGTATAAATTCAGAAAGGTATCTAAGCAATGACATAAAGTACGAACGCACAACAAAAGTATTTGCAAAAGCAGGGCTGGACAATGTAACATCAGCTATTTACAAGCATTAACATCGGTCGCGGATCGACGTTTAATGTTCGGCTTTAGTTGATAACTTCAATAAAATATTTTCAACCCAATAGCTATCGGGTGAGCATTTGTACCGGCAGACGAGCAATGAATTTCCTGCCTTCCAAATACTCGAACGTTAGTCAGAATGCTGGCAAAGCACTAAAATGAATTAGCAGTTGGCAGAAAATCAGATAAGCCCAAAACTAGAATTAAAAGAGAAGACATCCTTTAAACTTAATCAATCATGAAGAATTTTTTACTATTATTTGTATTCTTTACCATTGGTACTATTGCTTCAGCCCAAAACATTAATGCAAAAAAGCAAAAAGAGAACATTACATTTCCTGGACTTTTGATTTTTTCAGATGAATTTGAAACGTTTTTTTCAAGTAAAAACAAAATCGAAAAAATAGTTTCGGAGAAAACTTTTCTGGAAGGCCCTGTTTGGGTGGAAACTTTAAACGGTCTTTTGTTTACTGATATCCCGGAAAACAAGATTTATTTCTGGAACAAACAGAAGGGGCTTTCGGTTTGGCTGGAACCTTCAGGATTCGCAAATGGTCTGGCACTTGATGCGAATGGAAATTTGCTTTTGATGCAGGGAAATCATCATTCAACCAGTGAAACAAAGAGGCAGATTGGTAAAATAGTCAATCCTAAATCAAATAAAACAATCACAGACTTCGTGATAAATTATGAAGGAAAAAAATTCAACAGTCCGAATGATATTGCTTTAGGTACTAATGGCATTCTTTATTTTACGGATCCGGTTTATGGATTAATAAATGGGAACGCTGATAAAGAGAAAGAATTGTCTTTTAACGGGGTTTACAAATATGAAAATAATAAAGTCAAGGTATTAATTGATTCATTGAAAGGCCCTAACGGAATTGGATTATCCCCCGACGGTAAGTTTTTATATGTTTCAGATTCAGAAACGGGTAGGTTATTATGTTATGAATTGGACAATGCAGGAGATATTGTTAAATCAATTGATTTCTTTAATCTCGAAGAAATGCTGGAACACGTCATACCTTCAACATTGCCTGGCTGGGATGGGATGGCCGTTTCTAAGAAAGGAGTTATACTGGCAGGCGGATTTGGCGGCGTCTGGTTCATTTCTTCAAAGGGAGTTCTTTTAGGGCATATTCAAACTCCGGACTTTACTTCCAATACCGCAATAGATGATAAGGAAGAATATCTTTATTGGACGGCGGGAAAGTTACCCTTTACGAAAGGTTCAAGTGCCCTTTACAGATATAAACTTAAATGATTGAAAATTTTCTTTCCAGACGAGTCTCCCAAATTTAATGCTTCACAGGCCCTGCTCACACAGCCATCTGAAACATCGCCTATGAAGGTTAATGATTGGACACTCGGCAAGGAAGAAGCTTCCCGCCATTGCGACTTCGAGTGCAACGAAGCAGGAAGCAATCTGACTTCTGCGTGGCATAGCCTTGCTTTGGGTTTATTTCTTTTTCTTGCCTTGTAGTTTAAACCCGATTATTGGTCTCGGTTCTTGTGGTGGGTTTAATAATTCCCTCAGGGCTGCAAATATGTTTTGAATATCCCCGCTGTTTTCTATCATTTGCTTTTCCATTTGTTCAAGCTTTAGTAAAATGTCTTTATGGGTGAGTAACATTTTCCGCAGCTTTGCAAATATTCTGATGATGCGGATATTCACTTCAATAGCTGTATCGCTATTCAATACACTGGATAACATAGATACACCCTGCTCTGTAAAAGCATACGGCATTTTTCTTGTACCGCCCCAGCTTGATGTTCCATTTTGGAATATCAAGTTTTTAAACTCCTCTTTTGTAACCTGGAACATAAAATCTTCCGGGAACCGTTTCAGGTTCCGCTTTACTGCTTTGTTCAGGTTACCCGTAGATACATTGTACATTTCCGCCAGGTCTCTGTCAAGCATAACCTTTTGACCTCTGATAAAATAAATCTTATTGATAATTATCTCGTCTGCTATTGCCCTGATTGATTTCTTTGCTTTTGCCATGCTGTGATTTAAAGTTCACAAAAATAGATTTTCGTTATCCGGCTTCACTCAGAACGGAGGATAATTTTTAATATTCACTTTCAGTTGTTCCATGTTATTTGCCTTGTAACTTTCTTCGCTTTGGTTCTTGTCTTCACAAACCAAACTAAGGCCATTCCTCATCATTCACATCTTGTAACTCAAATGCTTCGACATCTTCCCCAGTGCCAACGGGATTGAATAGGAATAACCATCGGTATTAACCGTGGCAACTCTCCTCACATACCCTTCCAAATAATCAACCTTCCTTCCCAGAACGAAATTCAGATAGCCTTGTGCAAGGATTGGTGGCACTCGTTGCAAAACAAAAGAAAAACTTTATCAGGAAACTTTTACCGGCACCGAATGTACCGCATCACTCATCTCTTTTATCAGCGATGCATCTTTTTCAATAGCATTGCCAACAACAATTACATCAGCACCTGCTTTGCAATTTAAATAAGCCTTCTCCGGTTGTATAATGCCGCCGCCAACTATTAATGGGGCTTCTATATGTTTGGCAACAGCCTCAATCATGCTTTCAGTAATGGGGCGTTTAGCTCCGCTGCCAGAGTCCATGTAGATTAATTTCATGCCCAGCATTTCACCTGCCATGGCTGTACACATGGCTATTTCGTTTTTATCAGCAGGTACAGGTGCTGCATTACTTATATAAGAAACAGTAGTGGGGGCACCACCATCAATTACGATATAACCGGTGGGCATTATTTCTAATCCACTTTGTTTTACAAAAGGAGCGGACACAACATGCTGGCCAATCAGCAATTCCGGGTTGCGGCCTGATATAAGGGAGAGGTATAACAAAGCATCAGCATACTTACTTACCTGCGATGGGCTGCCGGGGAAAAGGATAACAGGTATATGGCAGTTCTTTTTGATATGCTGTACACATTCATCTAAATGATTGGAGATAACCAGGCTGCCGCCAACCAGCAGGTAATCAACTTTGGCAGCTGTAGATAGCTCAATAAGCTCATCCAGCACCGATGTGTTTACCTTGTCAGGGTCAATGAGTACGGCAAAGGATTTCTTTCCCTGCTTCTTCTTATCGGCCAATGCGTTATAAATAGTTGACTTCATCCGGTATCGGTTGATTAGTGCAAAAATGCGAAAAACTTTTGGCATTGCCCACTTGAAAATCAAATAGACTTTTTTCGTAAAAAACAGTTGAGATTTCCCTTTAAAACCAATGAAATGCGACTACAATCAGCCCTTTTTGTTGCCCTGTTTATGATGACCTGAATAACTCTGCTGAAAAGAAGAGGGGCATAAAAGATACGGATAGCCAGATTGTACAGATGTCGGAATAGCGGTTATGCAGGATACCATTTTCACCAGCTTTGTTACAGTGCAGTTCTGGTCGGTGTAGATAGTTAATAATAATAAGATTATTTTTTATCCTGCTGATGGGCCGGATGTAAAAGTACCATTCGTTGCTGTCACATCGCCAGACAGCATCAATACAAAATACAATTCTGTTAACGGCAATACCACGATGTATTTAACCATTGTTAAAAAGGATTGTAATGATGGTATGAGCAAGGAAACACATTCTTACGGGGTTACTTTGAAGACAGATACAATCAAATACCCTGGTTGCGGCAGAAAAGCTAATTGATAGTACGAACAGATTTTTGGTTTGAATCAGCAATTGGTTTCTTACGTTGCGTACAAACGAAAAAACGCATATTTTTTTTTGTAACAATTTTTTAATATAAGTAACAAAACGATAATGCCCGACTGTAAAGGCTTTGCGGCGATATGCTTTCTTAAAACAGCCAGTATCAACGGTTTCAACCGAAAAAATCATAAAAACCCTTGCCTGTTTTGCTTTTGCGATGAATATAAAAAGGAAGTTTTTTTTTTAGTAATCGGGGGCATACTTTCCAAAACTTTTTTTCCAAAAATGAAATACCAACTGTTAAGAAATACTGGGATGCAATACAGGCTTGCATCAGGGGTTTGCTGGATGGCCTTATCCACAGAATGTGAATATCTCTAACTATGAATTACAGATACTTAAAAATATTTTCGGAGTACGTTACTTAGTTACTTAACCCGTTAGAAATTCTTTTTAGTTATGGCAACCAAAACCAAAGCATCCGCAAAAGGCGGCTTGCAATTTTCCCGTCGCTTTACCCGTGACGATGTGAGTGTATTTGATATGTTTGAATATGATTACCGGACATCGGTAATCCGAAACCCGAGTGGTGAGGTAGTGTTCGAGATGAACAATGTGGAAGTACCGAAACAGTGGAGCCAGATTGCAACTGATATACTTGCCCAAAAATATTTTAGAAAAGCAGGAGTGCCACAACCCGATGGAAGTTTGGGAAGAGAAACATCTGCCAGACAAGTAGCTCACCGTTTGGCTAACTGCTGGAAAGTGTGGGGTGAACGTTATGGTTATTTTACTGCCGAAAATGATGCACAGGTTTTTTATGAAGAATTAGTGTATTCAATCCTGAACCAGATGTGTGTGCCTAATTCACCACAATGGTTTAATACAGGTCTGTATGAAAGTTATGGCATTGCTGGTAAGCCGCAAGGTCACTATTATGTTGACCAAACTGACGGGCAATTAAAAAAATCACAGAATGCATACGAACGTCCTCAACCACATGCCTGTTTTATTCTGAGTGTGAATGATGA
>JAJAZO010000127.1 GCA_026785745.1 Chitinophagaceae bacterium
CTTCATAATCCAGTGGCAATGAATTCGCCATTTTTTCACTCCAGCCCCAATAATAAGAAGTAAAGAAATTTCTGGGGTCGTAATAATTTCCGTTTTTCTCCAGCAAAATAATTTCATCCTTTATCAGGGTAACTATTGATTGCTGAAAACCAGCCTTTCGTTGAGGGTATTGAGTTAACAAATATTCATCTTCCTCTTTTTCATTCCGGTAAGTAATAAAAAGATAATTCTCAAAATTTAGTTCCTTAAAAGCACCGCTTGAGTCTATAATAAGGCTATCGGTAGTAAGAAAACTCATACCATACTTTTCGAGGTAATCATTCTGCCGCATTACTGATTGATAGTAACTCATAGAGTCGCCGGCATTCCCGATAGTTTCTTTCTTAACCTCAAACGTTACACCATTTCCACTTGCATTTTTCTGTATTGCGGATGAAGTTCTGTAAAGGCTTTTCACTCTTTGCTTTTCATAGTTAGGCGTTCGTACCAAACTTCTTACTTCAAAACCCTCTTCCAATAACCGGTTGGCATACAAACTCTGCATAAAGTGCATGATAGATCCGTTATGTGCTTCCTGTCGTTTATCCTCCCATTTTTGCTTACGGCCTTTCCCGTTTTTATCCAACGGTTCAAATAAAGGATACCCGAGATAGAACACTGTCTTTTCCTTAAAATTTACTTCAAACTCTTCTAATTGATAACTGATAAGATAACCCAATGCTTTGTTTTCAAGCAACACAGGTTCATCGCAATAGGCAATCAGTCTGTTACTTTTTTTATAATATCGGAAACGGATAGCTTTTTCATTTTTTACCCGGCATTGATTAGCATTTTCTGACTTCCCCACAAATTCATTCATAAAAGTGCGGCCCCATTTATCCCAGCCTTCTTCCAGCGATGGTTCTACTATTACATTTTGCAGCTCTTTTACTTTTATTTTGAGCTCCACTTTTAGTTGCAAGGGTAATTGCTCATCACTAAAAGAATATACATTTGTTTCATAACCGATGCAGGATATAACTAATTCATGTTTGCCAGCCGGTACATCTGTTAATTCGAAAGTGCCTGCATTATTTGATACTGTTCCCGAAGATGTACTTGAAATAAAAACACTGCTACCCGGAACCGCTGTGCCGGTGGCTGCATTTACCACCCGCCCTTTAATGATTCTTTGAGATGAGGCGATGATAGGAAGAAGGAGGAAAATTAAAATTGCCGCTACGATTCTCATACCGGCAATTTACAAATCAATTGCTGAATTTTATTCTGACCTGTAACTATTCCAGCCCAAACATCCCTTTATTCAATTGCTGTAATATCTGCGTTTTGTACTCTGCAGGCAGCAAAAGAGAAATGTTATGCGGACTTCCTCCATAAGAAACCATACGGACAGGGATGTTCATTATCGAGCCAAATAATTTTTTTACCATACCTTCTGTTCTTGCTATTTCATTGCCCACCACAGAAATAATGACCTGGTTCTCGTCTATGTCAACCGTTCCAAATGGTTCGAGTTCTTTAATTATTTCTTTTAGGTGGGTTACGTTGTCAATTGTCAATGAAACCGCCACTTCAGAAGTAGTGATCATGTCAATCGGTGTTCTGTATTTTTCAAATACCTCAAATATTTTTCGCAGAAAACCATAAGCAAGTAACATGCGGCTGCTCTTAATGCGAATAGCGATGATGTTATCTTTTGCTGCTACGGCCTTTACTCCCACACTACCGGCTTCTTCGGTAATGGTAGTACCTTTTGCTTCCGGCTGCATCGTATTGAGCAACTTTACAGGAATTTTATATTGCTGTGCAGGCCAGATAGAAGCCGGGTGTAAAATTTTTGCACCGAAATAAGCCAACTCGGCTGCTTCATCAAAACTCATCTGTTCTACCGGCACTGTTGTCTTTACCACTCTTGGGTCATTGTTGTGCATGCCATCAATGTCTGTCCATATTTCACAAACAGTTGCATTTATAGCGGCTGCAATTAATGAAGCTGAATAATCGCTGCCTCCCCGTTTCAAATTATCCACTTCTCCCCTCGCATTGCGGCAGATGTAACCTTGTGTAACAAATATTTTTTTATCCTTGTGCTGTTTCAGTATCTGTGTCAATTTAACTTTAATGCTGCCAATCTGTGGTTCATCATAATTGTCAATGGTCATAAACTCAAGAGCCGGTAACAACAAATGGTCAAGCCCCAGCTCTTCGAGATAAACAGCAAATAATTTAGTTGACAGCAATTCACCCTGAGCCAAAATATCTTTACTCAATGCCTCACTAAAAGATATTTTCAGGATAATATTGAGGAATTCAAAATGCTCGGCAATAATTGCTTTTGCTTTAGCAATCGTTTCCGGTTTTTTAACCAGGTTAGCAATAAACTGCTGGTAGTGGGCTTCTAACTTATCAATTGACTGTTTCGCCGTATGGCGGTCACCATTTGAAATATGATTACCAATTTCCACCAGTGCATTGGTAGTTCCTGACAAGGCCGATAATACAATGATTACAGGTTCTGTTTCTTTTGTTACCAGTTGTACAATCTGGTGCATACCTTCCGGCTTACCCACACTGGTGCCGCCAAACTTCATTACTTTCATTTTCTTATCTTTTATTTAAACTGGTGAAATGGAATTCGCTAAATAAATCTGAGCATACCTCTTTTTTACAAATGGCTCATTACATTTTGTTCCCCCCTCCCGATATTTTAATTGATTGAAAAATTAAGGCTGTAAAGATAAGTAGGCAGGCAATAACAATCGTCAGGTAAACGGTAGTTCAAATTTGGAAGAGAGTTGCTTTAAATCTTCTATTACAGCATCAAGCAACGGAATACCGTTTTGCATTCTTTCCGCCTGGTATTCTCTTTCAGGGTCTCCCGGCACTAATACTTTTTCTTCTCCCGGTATTGTTTTAGCATTTCTGAAACCTTGTATCCAATGAACCATATCTTTTTTAAAATCAGCAGCGGGCCTGAAAGCATCTACCCGCATCGCTCCTAAAAAGTGGCCAATACCCTTACCCGGCTGCTGCGAAGGCATAGGTACATAAGCCGGAAACGGTGGCACCCATGGTGCATAATTGGCACCGCTTAGCAAAGCAGAAAAAATATCAACCACAGCACCGAGTGCATAACCTTTATGACTTCCATGTTCTCTGTCACCACCAAGTGGTAATAAAGCACCACCTTTTTTTAAAATATTTGCATCGGTTGATGAGTTGCCTTCAGCATCCTGTACCCAACCATTTGGTGTTTGTAAATTTTTTCGTTGCAGTATTTCTAATTTACCGTTTGCGGCAGTTGTTGTTGCAAGGTCCGCTACAAATGAAGGTTCAACACCAGCAGGAGCCGCCACACAAATTGGATTAGTACCAAGCATTTTATCAATAGAAAAAGTGGGAGCTACCAATGGGCTTGCATTCGTCATTGCAATACCCAACATATCAAACTGCAAAGCCATCATAGCATGATGAGCAGCAATGCCAAAGTGATTGCTGTTTTGCACACTTACCCATCCAGTACCCACTTGCTTTGCTTTTGCTATGGCAATTTGCATAGCAAACGGTGCAATCACTAATCCCAACCCACTATCGCCATCTACTACAGCGGTTGATGGTGTTTCATGTATAATTTTTATATCGGGTGTAGCATTGATACGTTTTACTTCCCATAACCGTACATAACCACTAAGCCTTGCAACACCATGAGAATCTATTCCCCGCAGGTCGGCAGATAATAAAGATTGTGTGGCAGTATCAGCATGTTCATTGCTGCACCCCATTTTTATAAAAACTGATTTAGTAAAATCAAATAAATGCTGGTAGGAAAATAATTGTTCTGCCATAGGGCAAAGATAAAACCCCAACCCCTAAAGGAGCTTTTAATCTCCGATATTTTAAAATTTTCTGAATGGCCTTAAAAATTACAAATAAGTAAGGGCTGTGATTAGTAAGCCTTCAGTCAATTGGTGGAGAAATTTATAGGGTTTTCATTTTCACAGGGTCCCAGTTAATCACTTTCTTTTGAAAATAACTTTCATTACAGGCTAAACAAGGGGCTGCTGCCCGGAAACCAAATATGGCATCTTCCACCACAGGCTTATTACTCCGAACTGATTCAAAGAAGTTGACAAAATGATCGTAACGGTCATCGTATCCATTTGGTGCTGAAAATTTTATTGCCGGCCATTCCTTTTTATCATCCACCGGAAACCGTTTCTTATAATCATCTGCTATCTGCTGTTGCATTGCTTTGGTATAAGTATCGTAAGCATCCCAACCACCATAAACAGGGGTTTTAGAAAATTTATTTCTGTACAAGGTGAAATCATTCCACCCAAAATCAATTACCCCTTCTGTACCATAAAATTTCACTTTACCGCTCTCCACTTTCTCTGCACCACTGGCAAGGTTTACTTTTAATAAAACCTGGAAAGCAGGATGTTCGTTGCAAGCTTTGTATTCCATCACTCCCGTCATCACATCAGGCACATTGCGGCCATCTTTCCAATAACTTAAATCACCTGTTGCAAATATTCTTGATGGCCCTTTTGAATCCGTAAGAAAATGGATACCCGATAAAAGATGAACAAACAAATCACCCGCCACACCTGTTCCATACTCTTTATAATTACGCCACCAGAAAAATCGTTTGGCATCAAAGGGTGTATCCGGATTTATTTTTAAATATTTCTTCCAGGCAATGGTATTTTCATTCGCATCTAATGGCATAGTGTATTGCCATGCACCCATAGCCGTGTGACGATCGAAGGAGGCTTCAATACAATTCAACTGGCCTATCTCCCCTGCTTTGTAAAATTTCTTTGCTTCTGCATAGGCAATACTGCTTACCCGTTGACTGCCCACCTGCATAACTACTCCTGTTTGTTTTTGTACATTGATTACTTCCCAACCCTGGCTTAGCTGATGCACAACAGGTTTTTCGCAATAGACTGCTTTTCTTTTCCGCATGGCATCAATGGATATTTTATCATGCCATTGGTCGCTGGTGCAGACAACTACTGCATCAATATCACTACGACTTATCAGCTCTTCATAATTCTGTGTGGTGAAGAGTTGCAGTCCATATAATTCTTTTGCTCTTTCTAACCTCCCTTTATATAAATCGCAGACAGCTATCAATTTAATATCCGGCAACTGCAATATAGTTTTTGCATTACGGTTTCCCATGATGCCAAAACCAATGATGCCAACATTAATTGTATCGAACGAAGAAGGTTTTCTTTCGTAGGGAATAATTCTTTTTTCAATTTCTTCTTCGCTGATAGAAGCATAAGAATATAACGGAGCAATTAAAGAAGCTGCTCCTATTTGTTTGATGAATTTTCTTCTGGATGACATAGATTGCTATTTTATTTTTAGCCACAGATTAACACAAATTAATACGGATAAGAATTGCTTCGCAATTCACTGCTCATAGTTTACGAAGTTCTGATTCATAAAATTCTTTATTCCGTTTCATATCTCCCATATTATTATTTTCATTCGCTTCATATTCCATGGAGATAACTCCTTTGAACTTCTGTCGTTTTAGTTCCTTTAGTACGGCTGGTAAATCACATACACCTTTTCCAAATAATGTATCTTCTGTTTTCACATTGTCAAACTCTTTTACGTCTTTGAAATGCAAGCCCCATATTTTACCTTCTAATTTTTTCATGGCCTCCTGAATATTAACACCGTTTCTTGCCCAATGTCCGATATCCGGCCATGCCCCGATATTTTTTCTTCCTTTCATAGCTGCCACGATAGAATCCGGATGCCAGTAATGGCTCGATGGTTTAGGATGGCAATGCAGGGCTACTTTTACTTTGTACTTTTCTGCCAATGTGTTGAAAGCATCAAGATCTTCCCACTCCGGCTCGGCGGTTATGAAAGGGATGCCCATGTATTGCGCAAATTCAAAGAATTTTTCCAGGTTGTCTTTGTTGTAATAATATTTATCAACCACACCGAGGGCCACCACTTTTACACCTACTTTCTTTAAATAGTTTTTTAGATTATCTCTCCTTTCTGACGGAAGTGTATAACTAAACGGATTATCGTCACCATGTCCTGATTTTTGTCCCGGGTAAACTTCCAGGTATTTAACGCCAAGCTCCCTTGCTTTAGAAACTGATTCAAAAAAACCATACTTATGAAAAGTCCATGTTTGAATAGCCAGTTGCCAGTTTTTTGTATTTCCATTTTGCGCAAAGCCAACACTATTCGCCAAAAAAAACAATACCAGTAAGCAATAATTTTTCATGGAAATTATTTTTTTTCGATGGGAGGCCCGACATACATATCAAAAGGATTCAACACTCCTTCAAATATTGCAGCCAGTTCAAATTTTTTTATATGTCTTTCCGGGAGATAATCTTTCAAGCCAAGATTGCCCCATATCTTATTAAAATCGCCTGTTCCAAAAACCTCACCGATTATTGGCGAATACCGCTTGTATTTATTATTTACAATAAAATAAAACCTTTCCATCAATTTGACAGCATCCTGAATTGTCAATAAGGTATTTTCCGGACCCGTAATGTTTATTAAATCTTTGAACCCAGATAAAAAATCATTGATATTACTTGTCAACTTTGCGGCATTGACAGTGCTATCCGGATAAAAAAACATTTTATTAGCCCAGCCTTCTGCTTTACCCGTTCCTCTTAATATTCCGGTAACACCCATTTTTTGAATTACTTCCCAATGCGGGTTATCAGGTTTTACATCTGAAAAAGGTATCAGGTAGGCTTTTGCATTTAACAATTCTTGTTGTACAGCCCGTATTGATACGGCCCGTATTTCTTTTCCCCCCTTATGTTTAAGCCTTCTTACCTGCTCAGCCGCCAAAACTCCTGCCGCCTGCCCCGTCAATAAAACAACAGGCTGCAATCTTGTTGTTCCATTTACAATATTTGTTACCGAAATTCCTTTTTCACAAACAATTAATCCGTCAATAGTTTCAGGTATCAATGCACCCAACGGAATATTATAAGAAGGAATATGCGGAAACTCTATCTCAGGCACTTTTCCGGGGTATTGTGCATGATGATGATCAACCGGGTAATCGCCAACAGAAATACCTGTTCGGTACAAACTATAATCATACGGGTTTTTAATATGGTTGATATTCATTCTAACCTCACCCTTTACCCGCCGCCCCTCACGGTTGTAAGGAATCAATGCAAGTCCGCCATCCAATTCATCATCAGCCAATCCGATATTTTTCATGTCCAACTCTGTCTGCATAAAATAAATGAAGCCGAGTGTATGATTTTTTGCAACCTCATACTTATGACTTCTGACCTCCGTCTTCTCTTCCACCACATTCAAATAGGTGTCATTGCCGTGTGCCGGCCAGTTCAGCATGTATTTATCAAAAGTTGCACCAGGTGTTCTGGGCAGTTTTCCATAATTGAGCATTTTGATTTTGTCGCCATCCCAGGGTTTATCAGTACAAGGTGCATTTGTATTACAGCAATAATATTTTTTGGGGTCGTACCCGGCAGGCTTTGTAATTGTTTTATCAGCACCAGCACCATAATCTTTTAATATGGCCGCCCATGTTAAATCCTGGATGATATTGTTTTTTTGCCTTGCTTCATTTTCATTACTTACCAATGGATCATCCATACCAACATCATAAGCAGCACCTGCTGCTGCAAAAACATCGCCTAACTCTGTAGCATCAACCACCACCCTTGCTTTTACTTTAAGTACTTCTGTATTATCACTGTTGCGGAATGTGGCACCGGTAACTTTATTTCCTTCTTTTAAAACGGTTTCAAATTCAAGCCTAAAATAAACTTTCAGGTTCTTCTCGCTTTTTGTCCAGGCTTTAAAAATGCTGTCGCCGACTTTCGGTTCAAAATTGGTATTGCTTACCCAGCCAGTGTTTAATTTTTTTCTTCCATAGTGTTTATATAATGCCTGTCGGAATTCTTCCCACATACCACTTGGCAACTGGTCATTTCCATCTGTACAACTTACACCTGCCGCAGTCAGCATACCTCCAAGCATCGTTGTCGGTTCAATCAATATAGTTTTTGCCCTCATTCTTGCACTTTGAATAGCCGCTGCTGTTCCTCCCACACTCCCACCAATCACCAGCACATCTGTTTCAATTGTTTTCACCGTTGGTTGTGCATTTACCAACGCAGGCAACCACCAACAAAAAACCACAACTAATCGTTTCATAGATTCAAGTTACTTATTTATACTACATAAAAAAGCCTCTCCGGATGGAAAGGCTGTGTGTTAGTTTTTAGTTGCGACCTTAGAATGGCAGATCATCCACCGGCTCTGTTATATCGCTTGCCGATGGAACATTGCTACTATTGCCGGATGATGCAGAGGCATTAGCGGCAGGTTGCTGCTGGTAGGAACCCGCAACGCTTCTATCACTTTTACCACCTAATAATTGTACTTCCCTTACCCTAAGTGAAAGGGATGAACCGGGAGTGCCGTCATTACGCTGAAACGACCTTGCTTCAGGCTGGCCTTCCACAAAAACCTGTGTGCCCTTTTGAAGATAAGGCGCAACAGCCGTCCTGTCTGTCCAGTAAGCACAATCTACCCAGATTGTTTTTTCCTGGAGAACTCCCTGGCTGTCTTTGTACTTTTCTGAATGGGCAACGGTAAAGTTGATTACATTTTTTCCGTTTACTGCGTTTACTACACAGTCTTTGCCGAGATGGCCGATAACTTGCATTTTAATCATAGTGCTCAATTTTAAATCGTACGTTAATAATTAATAACGGGGCAAAATAAATTGTTTTTGGAAAGCTACCAAAAGAAGTTAGTCAGATAGAAAAAGGGTGCACGGACATTAAGGATATCTTCCTACGCCAGTTTCGTTCCTTCATAAATATCGGCTACAGGTATTATAATACTAAGCGATGGCAAAGAAAGAATATCACCAATATTGGTGTACTCTTCCAGTTCCCAGTGGTTACTACTGTTTATCCGGAAAGCCTCTACGGTGAGTACTTGTGTATCAACCAATATGTATTCTTTTAAAGTGGGTATGTCCCGGTACTGTTTAAACTTACCGCCTCTGTCATAATATTTTGTAGATGGGGAAAGAATTTCAATAAGTACTGTTGGTTTAATGAAAGACTCCTCATCCTCTGGAATATTTTCCGGTTCATTACAATAAATAGAAATATCGGGATACGTAAACAAGGTGTTTTCCGGAATATTTAAACGCATATCGGGCCCAAACGGCTGACAAGGTTTGCCTTTAAGCCTTGTTCCTATAGCAATAAATAAATTTGAAAAAATGATATTATGCCTTGGGCTTGCACCAGACATAGCCAACAGTTCTCCGTGCCCCTGCATTTGAAATATTTCGCCCTGGTAATACTCATGCCGTTCAGTTGCAGCCTTTTCCATCCGCAAATATTCCTCAACTGTAAATTTATTTTCGCCGTAGGCTACCGCTGGTTCTTTTACTTCCATGTTTCAAATTTACAAAACATATTTTATTAATCCTCCGTTCTTCCACTCGCCGCATCAATGATTCTTCCAAAGAAAATCGCATTCATAAACAACTTACTGCCGCCCAGCCAGAATGCCCGGAAGTTGGGGTTGTCGGCGATATTAATAACACGGCCATTACCTACGGTGTTGACAATCACAGCAGCAGAATTCTTAATTGCGTCACCATTTTCTTTACTTACCCAACCACTCTGCAGCGGCTTGCTACCATAAGAAAAAGGGGTGGCATAAGGGTTTTTGCTTTTCTCCATAAATACCCTGTTGGCTTTAAATAAACTTATCGTCTTCTGGTTATAACCATACGCCAGCGGATGAGTAAGGTCTGCATCGGCACCAAAAATGGCTCCCTGTATTTGCTGTGCCCCGTCCACCTGTTCACGTTGTGTATAAGAAAGTTTATCAGTACTATCAACTGGAGACTTTACTTTTTTGAATTTTACTTCGCTGATTCCATTTTGCGAAGCCCAACTAACAGCTTCTTCTGTCAATATCAATGTGCCACCGCTTTGCACCCATGTTTTCAATTTTTCTTTATTGAGTTCCGTATAATTTCCACCGACCATTATCAGGGTATTGTATTTATTTAATTCAACCCGGTTAAAAACTCCCTGCTCTAAATGAGTAGCCGGCATGTTCATTCGCTGATCTAATAAATGCCACACTTCACCGGCATCGGTGGGGTTTGCGCCTACACCAGCTATCATCGCAATAGCTGGCTTTGAAATAACAACAAACTTATTGCTGCCAAGATCACTTCCGCTGTTTACATTGCCCGATGAAACAGCATAGACTTTTAATTTATACTTTTCTGCCAAAGCACTTACCATCGCAGCCACCGCATCACTACCCTGACTTTGCATTTTTACTGGAATAAGAATAGTTCCGTAATCAAATTTTCTATTATCACCACTTACTGCCATTTCAAATTTGTTGGTCGCCACTTTTATAATCAATCCTGCATTCAACAGTTCATATAAAGCAGCCGGTGCATACAAATCATCCCACTCCATTAAATAAGCATACTCACTTCTGCCACCGGTGATGCTTTTCTTCGGCATGGTAAGCGACTCTGCTTTACTACCCATAACAGGCGCCGTTGTTATCTCTGTATAAGGCAAACCAAAAGCCAGCGGCATTGTCCAGGCAGTAATGTCATAAAATAAACTGTCTTTATAGGTTAATGTTTTTTCAAAAATGGCCCGTATCAAACTATGCTGCGGTTGGTTTAATGAAACCATATACGCCGCATCTTTTTCATACCCGATAGCTATCGGGTCATCATCCTTCCAGTTGTCAGGCAAATTGTTCAGTTGTATCTGGTGCCGCTTCAGCATTTCTGCAAATTGAAATGTTTTGGCCAAATCATTTTTATCACCAAACACATATCCTTTCACCGGATAAGCGGCGGCCCGGTTAGCTGACTCACTATAAAAATTTCGTTGAAAGGTTAAGAATTCTTTCCTTAACACCTTTGCTCCTTCCAGGGTAGAAAGGGCGGTAACAAACTGGTTCCTGATAGTAAAAGGAAAACTCAGCAAGCCATTCGCTGTTTGCTGTAAGTGACCTCTTGATGATGCCTGCTCAAATAAGATACCGATACAGCCCTGCACATCCGGGTAGGTAGAACCTTTACCATAATAAAAATCATCGTAGTTCTCTTTGGTAAAATATAATGACCCGATGCGGTCTAAATATTGTGCATGAAATTTTGCCAGCTTACCTGTCAGCTCCTGGTTCTTTTCTGGTGTCAACGGATTTACTCTTGATGGAACACCCGGTTGAAAAAAGAAAGTAGCATTGCTTCCCTGCTCGTGGTGATCGGTTAATATATTAGGTTTCCATTTCTGAAACCATGCTACCCTGTTTTGACTTTCAACATGCACCGTGGGCAGCCAGTCACGGTTAAGATCAAACCAGTAATGATTGAAACGGCCACCCGGCCATACCTGGTTAAACTCTCTTGAATTGGGATCCGACACTAAATTCTTACTCTTGTGCTGGTTGGCCCAGGTGGAGAAACGTTGCAATCCATCCGGATTAAAAGATGGATCAAAAAGTATTACTACATTTTCCAACAGTTCATCTATTTGTTTTC
>JAJAZO010000128.1 GCA_026785745.1 Chitinophagaceae bacterium
GATATGTACATCAATAGTGCGGTCGCCAACAATTACATCATTGCCCCACACCTGGTTGAGAATTTCATTGCGGAGAAAAACCCGTCCGGGTTTTAAGGCTAATAAATAAAGGAGTTCAAATTCTTTTTTGGCCAGTACCACTTCATTATCTCTTACCTTAATAATGTAGCGTTCCGGGTCAATAGTTACATGGTCAATCGTCAGTATCCTCGCATCGGTTTTATTTAACCGGCGAAACAAAGCATTTACCCGGCTCAAAAAAACTTTGGGACTGATGGGTTTGCTTATATAATCATCAGCACCGGTTTCCAATCCTTTTATTTGTGTGCCTTCATCATTTACCGCAGTCAGGAAAATGATGAGTGTTTCTTTAAAAGCCGGTTGTGCCCTGAGTAGCTGACAAACTTCTACTCCGGTCTTTTTTGGCATCATTACATCTAATATAATAAGGTCAGGCTGGGTACGGCGGGCTTTTTCCAGTGCTTCATCACCGTCTTTGGCAGTAATTACCTCGTACCCTTCGTTAGAAAGGTTGTATTTCAGTATCTCCAGGATGTCCGGTTCGTCGTCTGCTATCAGCACCTTTCGGGACTTGGTTTCCATACAGGAAAAAGTTTGCGCAAACCTAACGGGAAATTGTTGGGCGGTGAAATTTGCAGGTGGTAGTTTACGTAGAGTTAATGAAAACTTAACCTGACCACTTCGGATAAAATATTTTTTGGACAGCCAAACAGCCTTATTGCCCGTAAATCCGTCTATACCAACATGAAACTGGCCAAAAAACGTATATCCGCCGGTCTTCCTACCTTTGACCCACGATCCTTATGACAGCGATAAAAAAATATCTTGTTTTAAACCTCTTGTTACTTATTGTTTTGGCAACTTCTGCCCAGGGGGTGAGAATGACTGATACTATCAGGATACCTGCCAGTTACAAAGCCGCCTTCACCAGGCAATTTAACCACGGCCTGATTGATAATGAACAGAGGCTGATCTTAAACTCAGATGGTAAAGCTGATGAGTTGTTTGCACCCACCTCAAATGGAGACGTTAATTTTCTCCTTACAAAGTCTCTTATAAAAAAAGTGGATGCCATTCAGTATCTCATTGAAACAGATGCGGTATTTGAACATCGCATTAAAGTAAAATACCTGAAAGGCCTGGAAAATGTTTTGAGGTACTTCAGGGAAACCTGGAAACCCGCCGGCAAGAAAAAGGTAAATCCAGCTAATCTTCCAGCTATTATTACTGCTTACGAAGATTGCATGAACAGAACCCGGGTGGAGGAAAAACCTATTGATGATATCCTGAATCAACTTTCTTATGATGCAGGTTTAAATGTTATGGCCGCTACTATTTTTGATAAGAACCCCGGCCTTGCCCGTGCAAAACAAAACCTTGTTCTTAAGTATTGCATGTTGAACCCCGACAGGATTTTATTTATCCTGAAAGATAATCCCAACATGCCTTTTGCGGACAGTTTAGTAAAGACATTGGATAAGAAAAAATTTGCCCGCCAGTTATATGATTTTGCACAAGCCAATAATAATATCGGTTATGTGATAAGGAATATAGTTGACGATGAGTTTATAAGAACGATTGTAAAAATGGCCCGCAGCAAAAACGGGCAGCAGTATTTTCCATTCCTGGATAATATTGTGAATGGGAAAATGACATTTGAAGAAGTTAATGCAGCCAAGGACGATTCGTTGCTGTATTATAAACTGCTGGTAAAAACCCAGGTAGAATATGTGGGAAGGGCTTCCAATAAAGACACCGCATTTGAGTATGAGACATTGCGGGAAAGATTGAAAAAGAAAGCGAATGAAAACTTTGTCAATGTTATCAATGGCCTGCATAATGAAAACACAGAGTTTCGTTTCAGGTCTATTCAGCCACTAAGTGCCGAAGAATTATATTATCTCGCTGTATCAGCAGAAGGTGCCATGTACACTTCCAGTTTTGTAAAAGGAGTATATCCGCTGATGATGAAGAAAATAAATAACAAAGGCGATTCTTTGCTGGCGACTTTGCATTTTGATAAATACAGGAAATTTATCAAAATGGCGGCGGGGTTTAATATGCTCAGCAATTTCTTGAATACGTTTCCACCGAAAAATGAAACTGATCCGGAAAGCTACGCAGAGAAATTGATGAGGGCTTTTGTGGGGAAACTGGAACTGGGCAGCGACCTCGAAGATGGGGTGGATGTGGCCGACTCTTATGCAAGTATAGTTGAGACCATTAAGCCGCTGGCTAATGAAATGCTGAAAAATATCCAGGACAATTATCAGCGAAATGAAAAAGCTGGAAATAAGAGAGGAGTAGCTATTTATAAGATCCTGAGTAATCTTTTTCTGTCTGCAGATTCCACCAATAAAATTGATCTGACAAAGGAACTCGGTATACCACCTGTTTACGAAGTGCCTTTTAAAGCGTTGGCTAATGACAGCGGCCGGGTTATTATGCAGGTCTTCATTTATGGCGACAAAGATGGTATCGGTGTGTTTCCCGGTATTCTGAATTTGTTTAATAATGTAAATTGGAAAACGGATAGAACAAATCCGCAATGGGTTACTATCTCGTCTTTAAAAGGCAGCCCGGTTTCTATTTACCTCAACAGGCCGCTTCCCGAAGAAAAAAATGAGGATGCAAAAGCCCAGGAAGCATTATGCCATTATCTTGATAGTAATAAGCTTTTTCC
>JAJAZO010000129.1 GCA_026785745.1 Chitinophagaceae bacterium
GTGCCAAAAAGGGGTGAACTACGATTTAAAAAATTTTGAGGAATAACTGCCTTAACTTATTATTGTTCGTTTTCCTGCTTTTTCCTGAGATACTCTCCCACCGGGTCTAAATCCCCTAAAGGTAAACCCATTTTCATTTTAGCATCCCGTAAAGCATCCCGCATTGCTTCAATATCAACAATGGTTTGGTAAAGACGTTCTCCGGGTGTTTTTTTTAACCAAAGTTGTAATTGAAGATCTTTAATATGTTGGGGTGTGTCCGTCATTCTTTTATTAGCCCAAAGGTATTTAATTTAAGAGTGGATACCCATTTATGAATATAGCGCCAATCCAAACTATCCATTGCAGTAAGCAATTTAATATCGTCTGCCTGAACAGCACTTTGCAATTCTTGTATCCCTATTAGCTTTGAAATCAACAAGTCTTACAGTGACACCAAATATATTTTTATATCAAGAAAATCAACAATTTGGATTCTTTCAAACTCTGTTATTCTGAAAGCCTGAAATTCATTGCCATACTACCCGAAAGCATGTAGGGAATCTGGTTGTTGTCAAAAAAACATATTAGTATCCGTAGAAAATCAAACATCTAGCAAATTAATACTTATTTCAATTTCTCATTATTCTTATGCCTCTCTCCATCCCTGGTATTCTTTTTTTCAAAATTTTTCTCCAATGCATCAGTCAAATCAACTCCGGTTTGGTTAGCCATGCAAATTAGCACCCACAATACATCTGCCATTTCATCACCAAGATCTTTACCCTCATCACTTTTCTTAAAAGACTGGTCACCATATTTACGGGCCATGATGCGGGCCAGCCCTCTGACCGCTTCGCAGTAATTATCAATTAAATTAATTCTTAACGCAACGAACAGAGAACCCACAGCCCTTATCAATATCGCCCCCGAATATATCGTCATCACTGTAACTCAGGTCACGATACCAGGCATTGTCAGTATTATGCTCCGTAGAACTCCACCAGGCCCCACTGTCGCCAATGCTGCCGAACGTTCCGCTACGATTACCGGACGGAAGACCTGAGAAGCCACTTTCGTTGCTGCCATTTCCGTTCTTTATCCAGCCCTCTTTATTTTTCATTTTGTTGCCGACTCCAACTACACCTCCTAAATAATCTGTTAATTTGATCCATTCCTTATCACTCGGCACATGCCAGTCTCTTGGAGCCAAGCCTCTTGGGTCTTTTACTGCATACCAGTTATATAACTTGCCATACTTTACGCCATTCTTTGGGTCATTGTCATAATAACACCAAGCCGGTTTTCCTTCCATTGATGCTTTGTACCATTCTTCATTGGTTTTTGCTTCTGGGATAGCATCGCCATTTCTAAAAGTAGCAACATTTAAATTTTTACTTGCCCATTCTTGCTGCCCAATTTTAACTGACGCTTGACCAGCACCATCATTGCATGCCGTAAAGCAAAATACGAATGAGAGCATCAGCATTATAAAGTTTGTCTTTCTGCTTTTCATTTTGTTTATAATTTATATACAAAATTATTAATTCTTTTCACTAAACCGTTGTCTTTTTTAACAATGAACGCTACCTTATATGTTCAGATGTATCATTTATAAAGTCTTTATTTCAACTTCTCATTATTCTTATGTCTATCAACATCCCGGATATTTTTTTTCTCAAAATTCTTCTCCAACGCCTCCGTTAAATCAACACCAGTTTGATTAGCCATACATATCAGCACCCATAGCACATCGGCCATTTCATCCGCCATGTTTTTATCCTTATCCGTTTCTTTAAAAGATTGGTCGCCATATTTACGGGCCATGATGCGGGCCAACTCTCCTACTTCTTCTGTAAGGATAGCCATATTGGTCAGTTCGCTGAAGTATCGAACTCCCACTGTTTTTATCCAGCTATCTACATCCTGCTGGGCTTGCTGAATTGTCATAACAAATATTTTAGAATCGGTATTGCAATATAGCATGATTCTTGTCGTTTCAGACTCCCTGCCTGTTGAAAAACCTTATCACCAATTCCTTTAAAAAATTAATGTATTCTATGATGAATGCTATCCGCAGGCTATTGGCCGTTGCATCGCTGTCTGTTATAGTTTTTATAGCACAGGCTCAGCCAGTAAATAATGATCTGGTAAAAAAAGAAAGCAAGCCCTATAAATTGCTTACTTCCGGCAAACAAATCACTATTAGAAGTACCTGGAATATAAAACATGTAATGCTCTGGACCACCAGCGGCTACCGGGTAGTGGAGCAGAAAGAAATCAACAACAGCCTCTTTGTGTTAGACATTCCGGTGAATCAAAAAATATTTTTCCTGATGATCGGATTGAATAATGGTAAAATTTATACGGAGAAAATCGGGATAAGTGAAGCACCCTAAATCCCCCGCAAGGGGACTTTATATTCTGAAAGTTTAAGAATTTACTATGGCAGATAAGTTCTCAAATTCCCGATTCAGGATTTTCACTCTTTTTGCTTGGTATCAATCACAATTGTTACCGGCCCATCGTTCAATAATTCCACTTTCATATCTGCACCGAAAATACCAGTTCCAATTTGTTTTCCTAAATCAGATGACAACTGTTGAATCATTTTTTCATAGAGCGGAACAGCAATTTACGGTTTGCTGGCCTTGATGTAAGAAGGACGATTGCCCTTTTTGGTGGAAGCATGCAAAGTGAACTGGCTTACCAATATTATATCTCCTTTCTTATCCATCACTGATTCATTCATTACACCTCCGTCATCATCAAAAATGCGCAGGTTGACTATTTTACCGGAAAGCCATTCAATGTCTTCTGATGTGTCTGCATCTTCGATACCTAGTAATACCAATAACCCATTCCCAATTTGTGCATTCACTTTTCCATCAATTGTTACACTGGCTTTGGATACTCTTTGAATTACTGCCCTCATTGTCCGTAATTTTGTTTTACAAATGTAATGGCTGAATATGATTGATGTAAGTAAAGAAATAGCATTTCAAACAACCCGCAGCGGCGGCAAAGGCGGACAGAACGTAAATAAAGTAGAAACGGCTGTTATCGCTACTTTTCATATTGATTCTTCCCAATTGCTGACGCATGAGCAAAAGGCATTGCTGAAAGAGAAATTATCGAACAGGATAAATGCTGATGGCTGTTTGCAGGTAAAATCTCAAACCCACCGTACACAATTAGCCAATAAACGAGAAGCAATTGAAAAAATACACGACCTGATTAAAAAGTCTCTGGAAAAGAAAAAGGCCCGCATTGCCACCAAAGCCAGCAAGGGTTCAAAAGAAAAAAGGCTTGAATCGAAGAAAAGGAAAGCTGAGATTAAATCCGGACGGCAAAAAGTCAGGGGCGAATATTAAAGCTTATTGGTCAGACGGAGACCGTCAGACCAATAAGAAATTCGTAAATTAGCTGTTCAATTGAACCCTGTGCGAAAAAGCATCTTGACGATATTTTCTTTACTAAGTATAGTTGTTCTTTCCTCTTATCTATTAGGCGCTTGCAAGAAAGAACAGAATACCAAAGACCTTGAATTACTGCAACAGGAAATACCAGCCGGTTTTCCACAACCTATTTATACGTTTGAAGAGAACCCTCTCAGCAAAGAAGGTTTTGAACTTGGTAGAAAACTATTTTACGATGGTCGTCTCTCTATAGATAATCTTCATCCCTGTTCTTCCTGCCATCAACAAATAGCAGCCTTTGGTACATTTGAACATGACCGCAGTCACGGTGTTTTTAATTCACATACTTTACGAAATGCACCCGTACTTTTCAATCTTGCCTGGAACACCCGTTTTCATTGGGACGGAGAATTTACTTCTTTGAAAGATGCCATTGCACAACCTATCAACGGGCATATTGAAATGGGTGAATCGTTTGAAGGTGTTATTAATAAAATAAAAGATGATAAAGATTACCAGGAACGATTCAAGAAAATTTTCCGGTATCCTTTCATAAAGCCAGAATATATTTTAAAAGCACTGGCCCAGTTTACCGGCTACATAGTTTCGGCTAACTCCAAATACGACCGCTTTAAAAAAGGTACAGAGGCTTTTACTGCACAAGAAGACCGGGGCTATCAATTATTCAAAGCGAAATGTGCCACCTGTCATCCTGAACCAATGTTTACCGATTACAGTATCCGCAACATTGGTTTGCCAATAGATAATTTTTTGAAAGACTATGGAAGGATAAAAGTTACAGGTAAGCAAGAAGACTCATTGAAATTTAAAGTGCCCACCCTTCGCAACACTTATATCTCTTCTAACTATATGCATGATGGAAGGTTCAATACGCTGCTCCAATGTATCAACCATTATCGCAGTGGTGTGCAGCAAAGTGCATCGCTTGACCCTTTATTAATAAATGGAATTGCTTTGAGCAATACAGAAGCTAACGACATTACCGTTTTTCTCAGGGCATTAACGGATTCAGCATTTTTGAAAGACCCCCGGTTTCAGCAACCTCAATAGAAGATTAACTCTTCTTTCTTTTACCCCGCAATGTTTCCAGGCTTTGTTTTTGTGCCTCAATATCTTTTATCGAATTATCCTGCGATGTTGCATTTTCTGAAAGCTTCTTCTCCAACTCAATTTTATCATCTTGCAGCCCTTTTAATTTTTTTTCTGCCTTGGCCACCACTTCTTCCTGTGCTTTTATTTGTAGTTCAAGATTAGCCGCTTCAATATCAGGCAGCATATTGTTTAAATATAATTTGGCTTTGCCAATATCAGTAGCCTCCAGTTTATCCATTGCATTCTCTCCATCTTTTTGCAGTATCAAATAAAGTATGGACTCATCGTTTTCTTTCTTACCTTTTCTTTCCACTTTATAATATAATCCATTTTTTCTTTGCTGATGTCAGTTACATAAACACTTTTAAAAACAAGAATCCCCTTATCCCTGTTCAAAAGACCTTTTTCTTCTTTGGCCCGATAGCCCAATTTCTCCATTCGCTGGATCATGGCATTTTCCACGGCCTGCGATGGATATGCATAATCAATAAGAATAGCGACCTGCTTTTTCTTATCATATTGCGTAGTGCCTTCATAAGCCTGGGCCATGGTTACTATCGACATACATAAAAAGCCTGTAAGCAATAAACTAATCTTCTTCATAATCCCTATTTTTCGGAGTAATAAAGATACTGCAAGAGTTAAAAGTGTTGCAATTGTCGCAAATTAAAACCGGGAGAATTCGTGGAGATGCTTTTTTTGTCCTTTCAAAACCTACTTTTGTTCTGTCTTTGTAACCCGGTACATCAACTAATTCAGTATCGGGGAAACTGGATTTAAAATTTCCAATCCTTTGAGTGGAATAAAAAAACTGGCTAGTCAAACATTGTGGTATGGTGTACCTACCATTGCCAGCCGCTTTCTGGGCTACCTGATGAACCTTACCCTCCCTCTCATTTTTGCACAGCCTTCCAAAACGGCTGACCTTACCCAGGTATATGCTATCATTCCTTTTTTAAGTGTGCTATTTACCTACGGGCTGGAGACGGCCTACTTCCGTTATTCGCAGGAACTGGACCAGAAGAAATTATACAATACCCTTTCTGTTTCGCTGATTGGTTCCACCATTTTTTTTACTGCCCTGCTTTTTATTTTTAAAGGCAATATTGCTTCCTGGGCCAATCTTGAAAGCCATCCGGAATACATTAACTGGATGGCCGGTATTATTTTCTTTGACACCATCAGCACATTGGCTTTTGCAAGGTTGCGACAGGAGAACCGACCCAGACGATATGCTTTTGCAAGGTTGTCGAGTGTACTAATGAATATTATTGTGGTGGTTCTTTTTATGGGTATTATTCCCAACTATCTGCATAGCCATCCGGATAGTTTTTTAAAAAATATTTATAGCGGCAAAGATTCGGGCATCATTTATTACCTGATTGGAAATTTTTGCGGCAGTGTACTCACTTTTATTATCCTGCGAAAAGAATTTAGCCAGATACGGTTGAATTTTGATACAGCCATTTGGAAAAAAATAATGAGCTACTCCTATCCATTGATAATAGTAGGCATGGGCGGTATAGTAAACGATATGCTGAGCCGTTTAATTTATCAGCATGTGGTGGATTTGCCTGCAGAACAGGCCAAACATGAATTGGGTGTGTTTGCTAATATTATCCGGCTTTCTATATTAATTACGATTGCCATACAAGCTTTTCGTATGGCCGCAGAGCCTTTCTTCTTTAACAGGAGCAAAGAAGAAAATGCACCCAGGACGTATGCCAGGGTGATGAAATTTTTTATACTGGTTTGTTGCTTCCTGTTTCTTGGCATCAGCCTTTATATTGATGTGGTAAAATGGTTTTTCCTTTCTATCCACCGTGCTGAATGGACAGAAGGCTTGTATGTAGTGCCGCTATTTGCGATGGCAAATATTTTCCTTGGTATTTATTATAACCTTAGCATCTGGTACAAGCTGAAGCATAAAAATATGATGGGTGCTATGATTACAATTGCCGGAGCCATCATTACTATTGCTTTGAATGTTTTACTGATACCAAAATTCCATTATCTCGGTGCGGCCATTGCTACTTTCTGTTGTTACACCTTTATGATGATAACGAGTTATGTGCTGGGGCAGAAATATTACCCGGTGCCGTATGCAAAGAAAAAATTGATAGCTTATTTAGTGCTGGTGGCCCTCATTTATGGCACACACCGTGGATTGGTTTATCTATGGGATAACCGTTGGTTTAATTTAGCAGCCGCTACTTTCTTGTTTGGTTTCTTTACCTGGTTTGTTGGAAAGATTGAAAGGAAAGAGTTGGAGAAGATACCGGGGATTGGGAAATTTTTTAAGCATTAAGTAGCTTAATTCAACTTTACAAACGGGTTATTCATTTTCTCCAACCCACCTCACCCCGGCTCTCTCCGCCATCAGGCGGATCATTATTGCTGATTATAATTTGTCGTAAATATCTTTTCTGTGACCTATCTCTCTTATATCTACCAGCATTATTACATCTTCAATGGCATAAATTATCCTGTAATCGCCTACCCTTGTTCGCCACAGATTTTTATAACCTTTGAGTTTTTTACAGCCAACCGGGCGGGGGTTTTCTTCCAACGATTTTAACACAGTAACTATTTTTACAATAACCCCAGAAGGAAGTTGATATAACTCTTTCTCTGCTGTTCGGGTTAATACAACAGTATAACGCTTCATTTCAGCTTACCATTTTTTTTCAATCTTTTAATCACTTTGTGAAGGGGCACTCTTTCCTCATCTTTTCTTGATTCAGCAATAATTCCAGCAATAAGGTCTTCGATATCTTCATCGAATTTCTCCAATATTTTTAAATCGATTTGAACAGCCACCTTCCTGTTTTGATCGTCAGTAACATAAGTAACACCTTTCATTATAACGGGTTTTAATGTGATACAAATTTACTCTTTCAAATCGAATTAAATTTGCGACATTGGTTGGAGTTCGTGCCGGGGTAATGCAGTTGGGTAATCACCAACAACCGAACCGGATTAATCTTATCCTGACTTTGGCTGTTGGTGAAGTCAGCACAGATGGCAAAGTGCAATACCCAAGAGTGTCATAATTCTTTACAATTAAACCTGCTTAACCCAACTTCACAAACGGGTTATTCATTTTCTCTAACCCCACCGTGGTTACCAGCCCATGCCCGGAATAAACTTTGGTTTCATCCGGCAAAGTAAAAAACTGGGTTTGGATACTATTAATTAATATATCCATATTGCCACCCGGTAAATCGGTTCTGCCAATACTGCCGCTGAACAATACATCGCCCCCGATAATAAAACCGCCTGCTGCATGATAAAACGATACACTGCCGGGTGAATGACCGGGAGTAAACCGGATTTCCAGTTCCTCTTCTCCTATTTTAATAATATTTCCTTCTTTTAAGTAAACCAATGGCCCATTGTAGTTGTCGAAAGGAAGTTGGTACATCAACCCGGATTGGGGGGCAAAGTCAAGCACCGGCTTCTCTTTTTCGTGCAGGTGCAGGGGCAGGCCCCAGGTGTCGTGTACGAATTTGTTGCCGAATACATGGTCAAGATGGCAGTGGGTGTTAAGCAGCAAAACAGGTGTCAGTCCTGTCTTTTCGATAGCCGTTTTTAATTCGTCCCTTTCCTCCGGGAAATAACAGCCCGGATCTATAATGCAGCACTGCTTCTGCCTGCCTGTCCGGTAGGCAGGTTCGTTATACAATACGTAAGTATTCTCCTGAACCGGACTAAAAGTGAATGTCTTAACAGCTAACATGGATGGTTTTTTCGTACTTTTAATTTAGAACTGAACTTTAATAGGCTTAAGGAAATAAAGATAATTAAAACCTGCCCCTATTGAGGCTTCTGATTTGCGGAGTCTTCGACTTCCTCTCCTTAAGGATAGGGGTGCAGAGTTTCTCAAAATCAGGAATAGTGATGGGGTGAGGCTGATGAACAAAGAACCGAACGATGAAAAGCCCACCTTCGCTAAAGCTACGGTGGATAAATGCGACGCAACGAAGATGAACAGAATTATCTCGCCTGAGGCGAGACTGGCTGCCAAATAACAAATCCACCTTCGCTAAAGCTTCGGTGGATAAAAAAGACCGATTAATAAGTTCCCGATAGATATCGGGGCGAAACAGTAAAGAGTCTATGAAGAAAATATTAAGCCTGATTGCCTGCCTTTCCGTTTTATTGAGCATGGAAACTGCAGCACAAGTGAACACAGTGGAATTTGGTAAGAACCGGGTTCAGTACCAGAAATTTAATTGGAAATATTACGAGACAGAAAATTTTAACAGCTATTTCAGTCAGGATGGTTTGGGCTTGGGCAAGTATGTGGCGCAAGTCGCCGAACTGGAGCTTCCTTCCATTGAAGAGTTTGTAGAGTTTGGCCTGCAACGCCGCATCAACATTGTGATATATAATAATTACGATGAAATGCAGCAGTCCAATATCGGACTCGGTATTGACTGGCAAAACACCGGCGGTGTTACCAAATTGGTGAACAATAAAATGATCCTGTACTTTGATGGCAACCATGACAATCTGCGGAGGCAGATTCGGCAGGGCATTGCAAAAGTGCTGGTGGATAATGTGCTGTTTGGTGATGACCTGGGGGAGTTTGCTGCCAACCAGGCATTACTTGATTTACCAAAGTGGCTCACGGATGGTTACGTTGAATATGCAGCGGAAAACTGGAACACTACATTAGATGATGATCTGCGTTCATCTATGCTGGCAGGCGACTACAAAACATTTTATCATTTCGCATTTGAAAAGCCTATGCTGGCTGGTCATGCTTTCTGGAAATACATTGCTGATAAATATGGTAAAAGTAAAACCACTTACTTTCTTTACCTGGCCCGCATTTACCGCAATCTGAACAATGCTTCGAACAAAATAGCCAAGAAGAAATTTAAAAAAATGCTGCAGGATTTTATGGTGGATGTACAGCAGCAATACTTTAAAGACATTCGTGGCCGCCGCAATACACCAAAAGGACAATTATCAGTGACGGAAGAAATCGGCAAAAAAGATTTTATCCGGTTTAATGCAAACCCGACACCAAAAAGTTTTAGCTATGCCGTGGTAGAATTTAAACAGGGCCGCTACCAGGTAGTGTTGATGTAAAATTTTGTGGACAAGAAAGTATTATTAAAGCTGGGCGTAAGAACAAGAGAAGACCTGAAACATCCGAACTATCCGTTATTAGCCTGGGATGGTAAAGGAACCCGGCTGGCTGTTTTGTATAGTGATGAAGGCAAAACAAAATTCTTTGTGTACGATTTGGTGAACCATAATAAACTCTGGCAACATGAGATTGAAAAGTTTGACCAGATACAGGACATGAAATACATGCTTGACAACAACACTTTACTGTTCAGCGGTGTAATAAGTGGCCAAACTGATATTTATGTTTATAAAATAGATAAAAAAACAATTGAGCAGGTTACCAATGATGTGTATGATGACCTTGACCCCTCATTCGTAGCATTCCCTAATAAAACTGGTATCCTTTATTCCAGCAACAGGCCAACAGCCCTGGCTGCCAGTAGCGATGATTCATTGCCGGGAAGTCATTTCAATATTTTTTTGGTTGACAACTGGAATAAGGCTGAGTCAAAACAAATTTCCAAGCTGAGTGATTTAAAACATGGCAATGCCCGTTTTCCTTCACAGTATAATCAGTCGCATTTCACCTTTATCAGTGATGAGAATGGTATTAATAACCGCTACGCCGGTTTTTTTACAACCCAAAGAGCCGGGTTAGATACCTTAATATTTATCGGCGATGAAGTACTTCGCAATCCACCACAAAAAGATGTGGACAGCCTGCTGAAAGAATGGAACAAAAATGATATTGATTCGGTTGGCTTTGTATCTGTTACTAATGACTCGTCTTATGTTTTCCCATTGACCAATTACCAGAGCAGTATGCTGGAAACAAGAACTGCCGGTGATAACCAGCAAGTGAGTGAGGTGGTAAAACTGGGTGATATAAAATTACTATACCGCTTAAAAGTGGATGAAAACAATCTGCGCCGCCGCAATATCAATGCAAGACCCACCGAATACCTGAAAAAAATTATTGAAGAAGAAAAAAAGGCGGCAAGGAAAGAATCAACATTTCAGCTACAGGTTGATACAGTGACGAAGAAAAAGACAGACGTCTTCAACACCGGATTTGAAGATGAAAAAGTAACTACTGCTGAAACTGGTAAAGTGGTGCAGACAAATGTAGCAACAAGAGAGCCGGTATTGAAAAATGCAAAAGTGTACGAGTACCGTCCGCCAAAATTCTTTAACGACTACCTCGTAAGTGGATTTAATAATAATGTACTGATTACCCGTTTTCAACCTTATCAGGGAGGACAGGGCCCTATTCAACTAAGCAATGGCAATCCGCTTAACGGAATCATTCGTGTAGGAACATCTGATTTATTTGAAGACTGGAAATTTGCCGGTGGCTTCCGCATAAGTCCTGATCTTAACAACAATGAGTATGTACTTACTTCCCAATACCTGAAGAAAAGAATGGATTACGGTTTTACCTATTATCGTAACACAGTTAAAGACCCGCCGTTATATAACGACTCTGCTTTTTTTGCCAAACAATATTCCAATCTCTACCAGTTCACATTAACGTATCCGTTCAACAGAATAAAGAGCCTTCGTTTTAATGTAGCCTACCGGAGCGATAAATATGTGGCCCTTGCCACAGATCCTAACTCATTAAAAAGAACAGCAGACAGGCAAACTTATGCGTTAGCACATATTGAATATGTACATGATGATGCCATTAACCCGGCAACTAATATCTGGAATGGGCTACGGTATAAAATTTATTTCGATTACAATGCCCGCATCAGCAAAACAAATCCCAAAAACGTAACCAGCGACAATCCTTATACGATGAATGTTGGTTTTGATGCACGGCATTACCTGCCTATTTATCGCAACATCATTTGGGCTGTTCGTGCCGCAGGCGATATTTCATGGGGCAAAGAAAAATTCATTTACTATCTCGGTGGGGTTGACAACTGGCTGATGTTTGGCAACAACCAACGGGATGATGGAACCTACCGCTACTTCAATCCTACAAATACTCCTGATCCGGATGCCGAATATGCTTATCAATCATTGGCTGTGAACATGAGAGGGTTTAAACAAAATATTGCTAATGGTAACAATGCATTAGTAATAAACAGTGAGATAAGAGTTCCGGTATTTACTTCTTTCTTTAATAAACCCATCAACAACGCCTTTCTGCGAAATTTCCAGGTGGTGCAGTTTGTGGACTTAGGTACAGCCTGGAACGGTAATTACGATAAAATTGAACGGCCAAATGTTGTGTATGGTGCCCCGCCAATTGCGGTAAAAGTAAGAGCTGGCGGTGTTGGCCCGTTTGCAGGTGGTTATGGTTTTGGAGCAAGAAGTACGTTGCTTGGTTATTTCCTCCGCTTTGATGCTGCCTGGGAAATGAATGGCCTCTTCCAGGGAAAACCGCAGTATTATTTTGCGATGGGATTGGATTTTTAAGCTACCAAATGTTTCAATATAGAAAAGTTTTCCAACCGGAGACTTTTTATTTTACAGGCACAAACGTTTCACTAAGCTTTTTGATAGTAAAATATACCAGCGTCATAAAAACAGAGTAGCACAACGTCATACCACAGGCATAGCTGTTTTCAAACGGATTAATAATCATACCTATGATTCATATTTCCAAATACATTTACCAATCAGAAATGGCCTGTTATCAATTTAACATTCTAAAAATACACCGCTTGGCTGTAATTTTAGCCAAATGATCCCCCTGAAACTATACCGCTCCCTTGTTTTACTATTTGCTTTGCTGGCAATCGTTTCTATTGCTACGGCCCAGCAAAAAATCATCCGGGGCATTGCCCAGGACTCGCAAAGTGAAGAACGGATTCCCTTTGCTTCTGTTAGTTTTAAAAATACCACTGTTGGTAAACTGACTGACTCATCCGGTACTTTCTCCTTTTACCTGAATGACTGGCCGTCTGACACATTGGAAATAACCTGTGTTGGATACCAGCCTTACCGTTATATGCTTGATAAAAGAAAGGACACTATCAACATAACGCTTAACATGGAAAGAGGCACTTTCAATGAAGGTGCTTCCGTAAAAGTAAAAGTGAACAAACGCTTATTGGTGTGGCGAAAAATAGTGCAGCACAAACCAGAAAATGACCGTTACCGGTTTAACAACTTCTCCTATGAGCTTTATAATAAGCTGGAGCTGGATTTAAAGAATATCAACTTTCAGAAATTTGGAAAGTTCAAACCACTAAAACCCATCAGCGATCTGATCAATAGCAATATTGATACAGCAGAAGGAATAAAATACCTGCCTACTTTTCTTACCGAAACTTTATCCGATTATTATTACCAGAAAAAACCATTGAAAAGAAGAGAGATCATCAAAGCAGCCAACATCAGCGGTGTGCAGAATGAAAGTGTTTTAAAATTGCTGGGCGGTATGGACCAGGTTATTAATGTTTACAATAATTTTATTCCTGTTTTTGATAAACAGTTCGTAAGCCCTATCAGTGATAATGGCGATTATTATTACAACTATCGGGTAGTTGACACACAGCTCATCAGCAATCAACGTTTTTTTCATCTTGTCTTTACTCCCCGCCGGCAGGGTGGCGATACATTTGAAGGCGACTGTTGGGTGCATGTAGGCACTTTTGCCATTCAGCGGATGAATCTGCGGGTGGGAAAAGCGGCCAATATTAATTTCCTGGAAAACCTCAGCATGATACAGGAATACAAAATGCTGAACGACTCTACCTGGTTCTTATCAAAAGATAAATTTGTAGTTGATCTTTCTCCTGTCGGTAAAGATAGACCCGGTTTTATTGCACGCAAAACAACGACATATAGAAAAGTAATCGTTAATGATACATCTGTTATTAATGAAGTCAGTAAGAACAAAATAATGGAAGAGATAATTACATTACCTAAAGCCAATGAAAAATCAAAAGAGTTTTGGACCGATGTCCGCCATGAACCACTCACTAAAACAGAAAGCGGCATCATTAAAATGATTGATACATTGACCAATGCTCCGGTGTTTCAAAAGTTTACCAGGACCATGGCCTTTATCGGCACCGGTTACAAAGACATCGGAAATTACCAGATTGGCCCCGGGTTCAACTGGATGACATCAAACGGCTGGGAAGGTTTTCGGGTCAGGTTTGATGTGGCAACGAATAAACACTTCAATAAAAAATTTAAATTTCATACTTACCTCGCTTATGGATTTGGCGATAAAAAATTGAAAGGTATGGGAGAAGTTTTTTTTCTTCCATTCAAAAGTCCAAGAACATATCTCTATGCCTCCTACACTAATGACCTTGATTGGGGGCAGAATTATTATGGAGAAGTTTCGCAGGACAATGTTTTTGCACTGGCTATTCGCAAAACTGGTATTCCCATCAAGAATTTAAAAATAAACGAAAAGCGGTTTGAGTTTTTTAATGAAACCTTGCCGTGGATGTCTAACCTTATCACTGTAACGCATAAAACCACCTTACCGCTTCGTAATCTTTTACCTGTAGATTCCTTTCCAATTACCGGCCAGGGAAAACCGTTCACTAATTTTGAAGTAGCACTTCGAATACGTTTTGCTTACCTTGAACGATTCTTGGAATCCCACTTTTATCGTACTAGTTTGGGCAGTGGTTATCCTATTGGTGAAATCTATCTAAGCCATGGATTTGCCGGTATTTTTAAAAGCAGCTATAAGTACACAAAACTTTCAGCCAGTGTTTCAGATTATGTAAATGTACCTCCCCTTGGAAATATATCCTGGATGGTATATGCCGGCAAAACGTTTGGCACACTGCCATATATCCTGTTAGACATTGCACCGGGTAATGAATTGTACTACTATAATAAATATGCTTTCAACATGATGAACCGCTGGGAGTTTATTCATGATAAATATGCAGGCATCAACATCGAACATAATATTGGCAATGGCATCTTTCGCTTATTTCCCAAACTTCGTTTACGGCAATTCTGGACGGCGAAAACGTTATGGGGCAGTCTTTCTCCTGCCAACAAAGCACTCAATTTTAAACAGGGGCACAATTTTCAATCTCTTGATGGCAACACTTACCTCGAACTCGGTACCGGCATTGATAATATTTTTCATGTATTCCGGGTAGATTTTGTATGGCGGGTACTGCCTTCTTCTGTTGCAAGGGTAAATGATAAAAATTTCGGCATTTTTGGAAGTTTCAGGGTGGCGTTTTAAGAATGGCACATAGATAATACCAATAAAGCAGATAACTACAGATTTGTCTTTAAAATAATCCGTGTAAATCCTTTCAATCTGCGTCATCAGTGTTCCATTTTCACTAACTTCCTTTTACTAAAAACGATTGCATGTCATCACATTACATTTTAGCCCTCGACCAGGGCACTACCAGCAGCCGCAGTATGTTGTTTGATAAACAAGGAAACATCATCAGCGTAGCACAAAAAGAATTCAAACAAATATTTCCACAGCCAGGATGGGTGGAACATGATGCCAATGAAATATGGAGTACACAGTTTGGTACGATGGCTGAAGCTGTTGCCAAAGCTCATATCAATATGAAACAGGTGGCAGGTATCGGTATTACCAATCAACGGGAAACAACGGTGGTATGGGATAGAAAAACAAGTCAGCCCATCTATCATGCAATTGTCTGGCAAGACAGAAGGACCGCAGCTTATTGTGATGAATTAAAAGCAGCTAATTATGCAAGCACTATACAACAAAAAACAGGATTAATCATTGATGCTTATTTCTCGGCCACCAAATTAAAGTGGATATTAGATAATGTAGATGGTGCAAGGCAAAAAGCAGAAAATGGAGAACTGGTGTTTGGCACTATTGATACCTGGCTTACCTGGAAACTTACGAATGGGGAAGTGCATGTAACGGATGTATCCAATGCTTCCAGAACGATGTTGTATAATATTCATTCGCTGCAATGGGATGAAGAATTATTAAAGCTGTTCAATATTCCGGCATCCGTTTTACCTGAAGTAAAGCCCAGCAGCAAGATTTATGGAGTAACGGGAAACATTATTCCTGATTCAAGCTTGTCCGCCAGAGCTTCAGCGAAGGAGGGGATTCCAATTGCAGGTATTGCCGGCGACCAGCAAGCTGCTTTGTTCGGACAAATGTGTACCCAACCCGGCATGGTTAAGAATACGTATGGTACTGGTTGTTTTATGCTGATGAATACGGGAGAAAAAGCCATCAGTTCAAAAAATAATTTACTTACTACAATTGCCTGGCAAATTGATGGTAAAACAGAATATGCATTAGAAGGAAGTGTGTTCATAGCTGGTGCAGTCGTTCAATGGCTGCGGGATGAATTAAAAATCATCCGGACATCTGATGAAGTGGAAAAATTAGCTGCACAAGTACAGGATACTGATGGTGTTTATCTTGTTCCGGCCTTTGCTGGTCTTGGTGCTCCGCACTGGAACCAGTATGCAAGAGGAGCCATTTTTGGCTTGACAAGAGGCAGTAGTAATGCTCATATAGCAAGAGCTGCATTAGATAGCATTGCCTATCAAACCTATGATGTATTGAAAGCTATGGAAGCAGATTCAGGAATCAGTATTGCAGAGCTAAGAGTAGATGGTGGTGCAACAGTGAATAATCAGTTGATGCAATTTCAAAGCGATATTTTAAATACAAAAGTGGTGAGACCAAAGATTACAGAAACAACCGCACTTGGTGCTGCTTACTTAGCGGGTCTTGCTGTTGGTTATTGGAAAAATGTAGATGATATACAGGAGCAATGGCAGATAGATAAATCATTTTCACCGGCAATGGAGGAAGAAAAAAGAAGTGAATTGGTGAATGGATGGCAACGGGCAGTGAAAGCTTCTATTACTTGGGCTTCAAACAATTATTAATTAATAATTATTAATTAATAATTTCTACTAACATGAATCGTTCAAATTTTATAAACCAACTTGAAAGCAAAGAAGAATTTGACATCTGTATCATTGGCGGTGGTGCCACCGGTTTAGGCACAGCATTAGACGCAGCATCGAGGGGTTTCAAGACCATATTATTTGAACAACATGATTTTGCCAAAGGCACATCATCAAGAAGTACCAAACTGGTGCATGGTGGTGTTCGATACTTACAACAAGGCAATATCAAATTGGTAATGGAAGCATTAAGAGAACGAGGCTTGTTGTTGAAAAATGCTCCGCATCTCGTACATAATCAAAAGTTCGTTGTCCCAAATTATAAATGGTGGGAGAAAACATTTTACGGCATCGGCCTGAAGATTTATGATAAGATGGCGGGTAAATTAGGATTAGGCCCATCCCAATTTTTATCAAAAGAGGAAACACTGCAATTAGCCCCCACCCTTGATCCGGAAGATTTAAAAGGTGGAGTACTATACCATGATGGTCAATTTGATGATGCAAGACTAGCCATCAGTATTGCACAAACAGCAGCCCAACATGGAGCAGCGATGCTAAATTATTTTCCTGTCTCCGGCTTGTTGAAAATGGATAAGAAAGTTTGTGGCGTTTGGGTAAAAGATTTTTTCACCGGAAAAGATTACGAAGTAAAAAGCAAAGTGGTCATTAATGCCACTGGTGTCTTTACCGATTCTATTATGAAAATGGATGATGCAAAGCATGAAAGCATTATCTGCATCAGCCAGGGAATACATTTGGTGGTTGATAAAGATTTTTTACCCGGCGATACCGCCATCATGATTCCAAGAACAGATGATGGCCGGGTTTTATTTGCTGTGCCCTGGCATAATAAAATTGTATTGGGAACAACGGATACACCAGTAAAGTCGCAAGATTTTACGTCTTTACTGGAACCCATTCCGCAGCAGGAAGAAATAGAATTTATATTAACACATATTGGCCGTTATCTTTCTAAAAACCCGCAACTAAGTGATGTAAGAAGTATGTTCGCCGGGTTGCGGCCATTGGTAAAAGGAAAAACCAAAAAAACAGCCGCTTTATCAAGAGACCATTTAATCAGTATCGGCAATTCCGGATTAATAACCATAACTGGTGGTAAGTGGACCACTTACAGAAAAATGGCAGAAAATGTAGTGGATATTGCAATGAAAACTTTTGATTTGCCGGATAAACCCTGTATTACAAAACAACTTAGGTTAAGCGGACATGATAATCCTGTAACCCCTGCCGAAGTAATTTCATTAAGCGAACCTGAATTAAAGGAAATACTTAAAAAATCTATGCAGGAAGAAATGTGTATGACGGTAGAAGATTTTTTATCAAGAAGAACAAGGCAGTTATTGCTGAATGCAAGTGAAGCTATTAAAGCAGCTCCCCTGGTTGCCAAACTAATGGCAGCTGAAATGAATAAAGAAGAGAAATGGATAAGGGAACAAATTGATACCTTCAATTCAATAGCTAAAAACTATCTTCCCACTTAAAACTAATTGCTTATGTCTCCCTTCTTAGGCGAATTTGCCGGCACGGCTTTACTCATTATCATGGGTTGTGGTGTAGTAGCTAATGTGCTTCTTACCAATACAAAAGGTCAGAACAGCGGATGGATAGTTATCACATTCGGCTGGGGGATGGCTGTTTTCTTAGGTGTGTATGCTTCTACCAAATTGGGTGGCAGCGGACATTTGAACCCGGCCATTACCATTGCACTCACTGCATTTGGTGATTTTGATTCGTCTTTATTACCCACTTATATTATGGCACAGTTTGGTGGTGCTATTGTTGGGTCCAGCATTGCATGGCTCGCCTACAAACAACATTTTGATGCAACAACTGATGCCGATTTAAAGATGGCCGTGTTTTGTAACTCACCGGCTATCCGTAATGTTGGCTATAATCTTATCACCGAAATCATCGGCACATTTGTATTGACATTTGGTGCTTTAGCCATGTCTGCTCCAAGTGCTACATTGGGTACTTTAGATGCTTTGCCAGTTGGGTTATTAGTTTTAGGCATTGGTCTTTCGTTGGGTGGGCCAACGGGCTATGCTATTAATCCTGCCAGAGATTTAGGACCAAGGATTGCCCATTTTATTTTACCAATTCCTGGAAAAAGGGATAGTGACTGGGGGTATAGCTGGATACCTGTTATCGGGCCGATTGCCGGAGCATGTCTTGCTGCTTATTTGTTTAAATTTTTATAAAATGAAAAAAATAATTATTTCAATTGTAGCTGTTGGCCTGTTAAGCTCTTTTTCTTTTGCACAAGATGCAGAAGCAAGGCTTAAAGAAAAAGGAATTGTTTTAACGCCACCCTCAAAACCGGTGGCAAATTATGTAAATGCTGTTCGTGTTGGCAACTTACTTTTCCTTGCTGGTAAAGGACCCGGTAAACCGGATGGTAATTATATAACCGGTAAGGTCGGAAAAGATCTAACTATTGAACAGGGCTATGAAGCGGCCCGTTTAACTGCCATTAGTCATCTCTCGGTTATAAAAGCAGAACTTGGTTCGTTGAATAAAGTAAAACGAATTGTAAAAGTGCTGGGCATGGTTAATTGCACTGAAAAATTTTTAGACCAGCCGAAAGTGATTAATGGTTACAGCGATTTGATGGTGGAAATTTTTGGGGAGAAAGGAAAACATGCACGGTCAGCGGTAGGCATGTATGCACTGCCAATGAATATTGCTGTAGAGGTGGAAGTGATTGTTGAAGTGGAGGAATAAAAAATTACCAATCGTTACAAGCCCCAATAACCACCTCACAAGCCTTCCTCACTTGCTCTTCCGAAATAATCAACGGCGGCGAAATCCGCAAACAATTGGAAGCAAATAAAAACCAGTCGGTCAGCACTCCCTGTTCAATACATTTATCAATGATTGCTTTATTCGTTTCAAAAGAATCAAACTCCACCGCCATCCACAAACCAAAAGAACGAACAGCTTTTATTTTGGGTCTGAGTCCGCCTTCCGGCAAATGAGTCAATAAAGATTTAAATAATTCTTCTTTTGCTTTCACCGTATCAATCCAACCCTCTTCCATCAAGGCTTTCATTGCTGCCATACCTGCTGCACAGCAAACCGGGTGGCCACCAAAAGTGGTAATATGACCCAGCACCGGGTTTTCAGAAAAAGCATCCATCAATTTCTTATCAGCAATAAAAGCACCAAGTGGCATACCTCCACCCAAGGCTTTACCCAATAATAAAATATCAGGCACTATATCAAAATGCTCAAAGCCCCAGAGTTTACCGGTGCGGCCAAAACCTGCTTGTATTTCATCCAATATCAATAATGTTCCTGTATCGGTACACTTTTTTCGCAATGCCTGTATCCATTCGGCAGTTGGAACAATTATTCCTGCTTCGGCCTGCACCGTTTCAGCAATTACAC
>JAJAZO010000130.1 GCA_026785745.1 Chitinophagaceae bacterium
ATCGACGAGTTTGCAGATAATCAGTACAACCTGCAATACAGCGCCAAAGACATCCGGGATTTAGCTAAAAAACTAAAAGAAAAATATGGCGATGGTGTTATCATTGATACGTTGTTCAATGATAATGTTACCGTTAGTAATGTAAAGGCATTGAAAAAAAAGCTGCAGCAAACCACGGAGAACGATAAAGTGATTATTGCATACTCTGGTCATGGTATGCTGAGTAAAGATTTTGACTATTATCTCTCCACCTACTCCGTGAATTTTGAAAACCCAGAACAGAATGGATTGCCTTACGATGACCTGGAGAGTTTATTAGACAGCATACCTGCCAGAAAAAAGCTAATGCTGATAGATGCCTGTCACAGTGGCGAAGTGGATAAAGAAGACCTGATAACATTAAATAATACTCCCGATTCATTAATAAAAGGATTAAAACCGGTCGGCTATAAACAAGAAGGGCATCTTGGGTTAAAGAACAGTTTTGAACTGATGCAAAGCCTGTTTGTAAATGTTGGCAAGAGTACCGGTGCAACTATCATTTCTGCAGCAGCCGGAACACAGTTTGCCTTGGAAAGAAATGATTTGAAGAATGGTGTGTTTACTTACAGTATTCTGGAAGCGATGAAAACAAATGCCACGATGAAAATAAGTGAGCTAAAAACTATTGTTGGAAAAAGAGTAGAAGAATTGACGAATGGTTTTCAAAAACCCACATCCAGAAATGAAACGATTGTAGTGGACTGGATTGTTTGGTAGCCTCTTTTATATAACCCAATTCGCCACCAGCATCGAAACCGCTCCTACTACCAACCCTCCATAAATCTCCGCTGCAGTATGGTCCGATACAATAAACCGGGCGGTACAAACTAAACCGGTAAGAAAAAAAACAATGGCCAGCCAGATACCAAAATTCAGATCTTGCGTAAGGGCCATAATAATAAACAATGTAAGCACTATGCCGGCAGAAATAGCATGCAGGCTAACTTTCATTTTTATATTTACCATCAGCCCGATAATGGTGCTGATAAAAGTGGCCAAAGCAAACTGAACAGCTACACGGGGCATATCCATCACATCTCTTGTTTTGCCAAAGTTGTTCCATACATACCATATCCAGAAATACCAGATCATACATGCGATAAAAGGAATTACCCGGTCTCTTTGCGTATGCAGGTAAATGGTATCAATAAATTTTAATCCTTTTAATAATAATACAGTAACAAGCGGAAAAAAAGTAAATGATACAACGGCCATCATTACTGTTCTTAGTTTTTGTACATTGGAAAACCCGGCAAATAAATAAGGATGAGTATATACAAGAAACCATACTACCATCAACGGTACAAAAACCGGGTGGAAGATATACGAAATAATTTTTGCTACCCATTTCAGCGAAGTAGGTTGATCTGGAAAAGAACGGCCCCTCAATTCCTGCAACTTATTTTCTTCATTTATCATTAAACCTGAACTCATTTAACCAGTTTTATGCAAAGTAAAGGAATTGAAGAAAAGGGTGTGATTTTTGTATATTTAAAGTGAAATCTGGTTATCCTGAGATTTTCATTTCATTTTTCTTCACCAAATAACTGCTCATGAAGAAATTACTGTTTGCCTTTTTCCTGACCGGCTTTTTTCTGCAGGCCTCTTCGCAAAGTATTAATAAGCTTAAAATGCAGGCAATGTATGATGTTATTAAAGATGCTGGTATCCTGCATCCTGATTTTGTAATGGCCCAGTGTATGCAGGAGACCGGTAATCTTACTTGTAAAAATTGCTGCCTGCGCTATCACAACCTGTTTGGATTTTATGTAAAAGGGAATAAGTGTAAAAAATTTGAATCTGACAAAGAATGTATAAAATATTATAAAGACTGGCAGCAAAAGCGATATTCTAAATGGCGGAAGAAAAATCCTAAAGCAGATTATTACCACTTTCTGAAAAGTGTAGGCTACGCCACCGGCGATAAATACACCAAAGAATTAAAACCGAAAGTGGCTTGGGTGCAGAAACATTTAAAGCTGTGAGGAAAGCTGCGAGTTGTGAGCCACGAGTTTCGAGTTCTCCAAATCAAAGGGTCTTTCAATATTTGAAAGACTCTTTTGCTATAAAATCTAGCAGCTCATAACTCACAACTTGTAGCTATTTCATTAAACCCCTTACATCATCAATATGAAACTGTGTGTGTGCTGCAAAAATGTTATTGATAAACAGCAGCTCGTTAATTCCTTCGGCCTTTAGCAGGGCCGCAAAATCGCCTTTATACGAACGTTGATCTACTACAATTACTTTTTCATAATTGTTGATTAAAAAAGGGGCAAAGGCATTACCATACGATTCTTTTACCAGGGCAATCTTTCTTCCGTTTTTGTGTTGTGTTTCCATTTTACAAATTGGTAAATCGCCTTGCAAAAAAACAGAATAACTATTGGCACCGCTTACCTGCTCTGCATACATCTTTGATTTGGCCCAATAGCCAATGGAGCTGCTGCCAATAAAAAAATTGACAGAGTCGGGAAATAAATAATAGCGGACCGAATCCGGGTTGTTTTTTAAAATACTGCTCTTGGTGAGCCTGTAGAATAAACCAAGGAAACCTGGTTTAACTTTCGAAGGAATACTATCAAGAGAAACGGGGGACAAACCCGCAGCAACACAGAAACTTCTATAACCATAATAAGCTCCGAGACTGGTCCAGTGGTGATCCGTGTTGAAATAAATGTACTCCGTACGATGCTTTCTTATCTCATCTACAGGATTTATCTTTATGATGTCAGGGTGTTCAGCCGCATAAATATCATTGATGGCTTTTTTGTTGGGCTTTACCTTGTCTTTGTATTTTTCCGTTACTTCAAATTCAAAGCCATTTGGAATAACGATGTTATAAACTTTCAGGCCGGGAATCTTCAGTCGGCTATACATATTGATTACCCCTGCATATTGTTTACCCATCGCCTCGCCACCGCTGAACAATTCAAATCCCCTGTTTTTAAAAATGAAGACAGCACCTTTTCTAACACCGATCTGGCCATCGTCAGGTAAGACGTCAGGTATTGGTGGTGGTTGCGGTATTATGGTTCGAACCACAGACGCTGTATCCGTTCCGGTAAAATCTTTTTTGCTCTTACCTGAATTACATGCGGCCAGAACAACAGAAAAGATCAAAACGATATGGGTGAGTTTTGCCATTATTTTTTTAGTCCCTTTATTTTATTAATATGGAAAGGAGTATGCGCCGCAAAAATGTTATTGATAAATAATAACTCGTTAATACCCTCTGCCTTTAGCATGGCAATGAAATCGCCGGTGTAATACCGCTGGTCCACCACCACCACTTTTTCATAATTATTAATTAAGAAGCAGGCGAAAGCATTACCATATGATTCTTTTACTACGGCGATCTTTCTTCCGTTCTTATGCTGTGTTTCCATTTTTACGGTAGGCAAATCGCCTTGCAGGAAAACAGAATAACTATTAGCGCCACTGGCACCTTCGCCATACATTTTTGATTTAGACCAATAACCAAGTGTGGAATTGCCGATATAAAAATTCACAGAATCTTTGAACAGGTAATATCGTACAGAGTCCGGATTGGTTTGCAGGCTGGGGTCACGGGTAAGCCTGTATAATGAACCGAGGAATGATGGTTTCACTTTTGAAGCAACTGTATCGAGATTGACAGAAGTTAATCCTGCTGTTTGGCAAAATGCACGGTACGCATAATAGGCACCCAGGCTTGTCCAGTGGTGGTCGGTATTAAAATAAATATATTCACCCCGGTGTTTTCTTATCTCATCTATTGCCCAAACTTTTTTTATGTTGGAGTCAAGAGAGGTATAAATATTTTCAATAGCTGGCCGGTTAGGTTTTTGAAATTTGGCATATTTTTCTGTTATTTCAAATTCCAGTGCAACCGGAATGATGAGGTTGTACACCTGGATACCGGGGCTGAGAATCCTGTTGTAAGAGTTGATAACGTCGGCATACGATTTTCCCATAGCAGCACCGCCGCCAAACATTTCAAAAGCCCTGTTTTTAAATACAAACACTCCCTTCTTTTTTTCTCCCGTTGCACCATCATCTGGTAATGGACCGTCCTGTACTGTTTCATTTTTGGCGGTATCCGTTTTTTCATTGGCTTCTGCATCGTTGTCAGGATCGTACATCTTTATTTCGCTGCTGTTAAAACCAATACTGGTTTTGAATTTATCTGAAAAACTTATCCATTTATCCCGGAGTGGAAAATTATCAGCATAAAATTCATCTATCTGTTTAAAATATTTTCCGCTCCAAAATAAACTGTCAGAATATTTTGGGAAAGGTGCCAGTTTCCGGTTTTCCATTTCTGATACCGTTGGTTTCTTCATTGCTAATGAAGCAATGCCCCCCAGTAATAAGAGACCGCAAAAAATGGCCACATTTACCGTGTGAATTTTTTTATTTGTTACCGGAACACTGTTTGTTCCCCCACTCATATTCGTTGCTTCCATTAGTTACAATTTTTTTAAAACCTGAAATAAATAAACGGGTTATAACTCTTGCCTACCAATTGTGCCACACAAAGAAAAAGCAGCACTACATTAAAACCGATAATCGCCGTGTCATAAAAAGTAGTACGGCTTGTTTTTTTATCTAGCCAATTTTTTATGGTATGATAAACCGGCATACAAAGTATAACTGCCAGCACCAGCCAGAATAAATGTGTGCTCAGTGTATTCATTACATCCATATTACCATTAGGCCCGGCACTAAAGGAGAATAGTTTTTTTACATAGGCAATCAGCATGTTGGTATCTGTAAAATAAAAAATTACCCAGCCGGGAATGATAATAACTAACGCATAGATATGCGCAATAAAGGCCGGGGCTTTTTCCAACAGCTTTAACAGGAAAGCTCTTTCCAATGCAATGAAAATGAAGAAGTACAATCCCCAGAAAATAAAATTCCAACTGGCGCCATGCCACATACCGGTAAGAAACCACACAATAAACAGGTTGAGGTAAACTCTTTTTTTATTTCCGCCGAGCGGGATGTACACATAATCCCTGAAAATACTTCCCAGAGAGATATGCCATCTTCGCCAAAATTCGCCAATGGATTTGGAGATATAGGGATAATTAAAATTCTCCCGGAAGTGGAAGCCAAACATTCTTCCCAAACCAATGGCCATGTCTGAATAACCTGAAAAATCAAAATAAATCTGAATGGCAAACATAATTAATCCCACCCATGCTTCTAAACTTGAAAAAGAAGCAAGCTCCGCAAAGCTTAATGGGTCCCTGTTATCCCCCATATATTTAGCAACAATCTCCGCTGCTATGTTGGCTATAACTACTTTTTTAAACAAGCCGATACAAAACCGGGACACCCCCAAACTGAAATCAGTCAGGTTTTCTTTTCTGCCATAAATTTCTTTTTCTACATGGGCATACCGGATAATAGGCCCGGCTACCAATGAAGAGAAGAGGGATACGTACATTAAAAAGTTAGGAAAATTTCGTTGTGCCTTTATATCACCCCGGTATACATCCACCACATAAGAAATAGTATGAAATGTATAGAAAGAAATACCAAGCGGCAATGCATAGCCCGGTGCGGTAAAGGAAGTCCCTAAAAGAGAGTTTACCTGGTCAACAATAAATTTATCGTACTTAAAAGTGGCCAGCAAGGCGAGATTAAATACTACTGTAACCGTTACCCCGATTTTTGCCCATTTGGTGCCCCGGTGTTTATCTATAAAAATAGAGTTGCCCCAATCGAAGAGGGAAGAAAGTATGAGCAGAGAAATCCAGATAGGCTCACCCCAGCCATAAAAGGCCAATGAAAAAACGATAAGCACCCAGTTTCGCCATTTTGGATTTTTGGTGCTGTAATACAGCATAAGGCATAGTGGCAGAAATATAAAAAGGAAAAGCAGGCTTGCGAATACCATAAATGAGATGTTGAGAGATTTTTAGCGGTGTAAAGTACATAATTGCCCCCAAGCATTCCTACTGCAAGGAAACAAAAATTTTCATATACATGCAATACCAAAAAGAGGGTATTTGAATATATTTAACAGGAAAGCTAATCGGGGCTGGAAAGGTGTTCAAGGTCGTTGAGGTCTTTACTTCTGCCAGCAAATATTTTACATGATTGTTGTTTAACGCCTGGAGAAAATCCCTGAAATCAGGATAAAAAATGTTTCCCATCACCAATTTTTCGGTAGCTTAAGATTGTTTTATCCATTCTGGGGGCTTCTTTACCAGCATAACTATAAGCAATTGCATTCAGGTATTGATGAATACGGCAACGTTCTTGCCAGCTAAGCTGACTATGATCAATATTATCCTTATCTGCCTCAGAAAAGGATAATATTGAAAACCGGGTTCTGTCTAAGCGATAGGAATCCTGCATATATAGGTTTGTACAAATTTAATTTTTATAAATAGAATGTAACAACTTTATATATCTCTTTAATACCTTCACCGACTAATAACTCTACTATGCAATTAACGGCAAAACTCATTCAGGTTCTCCCGCTGCAAACCGGGACCGGCAAAAATGGTCAGTGGAAAAAGCAGGATATTATTATGGAAACAGAGGGGCAGTTTCCTAAAAAGGTTTGTATCTCCATCTGGGGCGATAAAATAAATGAAAGCCAGTTACAGATTGGTTCACAACTCGCCATTTCATTTGATGTGGAAAGCAGGGAATACAATGGCAAATGGTACACCGATGTAAAAGCCTGGAAAATAGAAGCTGCCAGTGCTGCAAAAAATACTACTGCTGCTGTGGATGGGCAGGAATATTTTGATGAAGGGCAAATGGAGAATAAGGAAGATTTACCTTTTTAAAAGGAACAAGGTGCAAGGCACAGGGTACAAGAGATAATACGGAAGAAGTGAATGTCTTATTGATTCTATAATTTTTTGTGTTTTGTTCCTTGCACCTTGTTCCTTCTTCTACAGCTCCTTTCTAAGCCGTGCCACCGGCACATTCAACTGCTCCCGGTATTTGGCCACGGTACGGCGGGCAATATTGTAGCCTTTTTCCTGTAGCAACTCAGTTAGTCGTTCATCACTCAGCGGATGTTTTTTATCTTCTGCTTCTATCAGGTTGCTGAGTATTTTCTTTACTTCCCTGGTAGATACTTCTTCACCGCTGTCGGTGCTTAATGATTCACTAAAGAAGAATTTCAAACGATAGGTACCAAATTCTGTTTGTACAAACTTACTGTTAGCTACCCGGCTTACCGTTGAAATATCAAGATTGGTTTTTTCCGCAATGTCTTTTAATATCATCGGGTTCAGCTCCGTTTCATCACCAGTAAGAAAAAAACTGTACTGGTGTTCCATAATGGCATTCATGGTACTGAGCAATGTATGCTGCCGTTGTTTAATGGCATCAATAAACCACTTGGCCGAATCAATTTTTTGTTTGATAAAAAGTACCGCCTCTTTTTGCCGCTTATCTTTTTTAGCACCCCGGTCATATTCTTTCAGCATGTCCCGGTAGCCTTCGCTGATGCGGAGTTCGGGGGCATTTCGGCTGTTGAGTGTCAGTTCTAATTTTCCTGCATTATTGTTGATAAAGAAATCGGGAACCACATAGTTTTCGGCTTTGTGTGCTTCGCCAACTGTGCCGCCCGGTTTAGGATTGAGCCGGATAATTTGGTGCATTACTTCCCGCAACTGATCATCGTCAATATTCAGCCCCCGCTGTATTTTTTCGTAGTGTTTTTTGGTAAACTCATCAAAGTATTTGGTAATAGCTTTAATGGCAATATCAACCGGCTTGCCATTTCCGTCAGGCTGGCGGGCCTCATCTTTCAACCGGTAGAGTTGCAGTAATAAACATTCCTGCAAATTCCGGGCAGCCACTCCCGCCGGATCGAATAACTGAATTTTCCGGATGATGGCTTCCACTTCTTCATTAGTAGCAGTAATATTTTGCCGGAAAGCAAGGTCATCTACAATAGCAGATGTTTCTCTTCTTAAATATCCATCCTCATCTATGCTGCCGATTATTTGTTCGGCAATTACCTGTTCGTTCTCTTCTAACTTCAGCAGGCCAAGCTGGTTAATCAGCAGTTCGTAGAAACTGGTTTCTGTTTTAAATGGCAACTGGCGGCCTTCGTCTTCTTCGGGGTAATTATCATCTTTTAATTTATAATCACCCACTTCATCATCGCCTTCACTCACATATTCGCTTACGTCAATGTTTTCATATTCATCATTACTGCCGTCCTGCTCTTCATATTCTTCTTCGCCGGTTTCGGTAAACTCATCTTTCATCTCATCGGCATCCTCATGTTTGTCTTCATCCAGCTCCAGGGCGGGGTTTTCTTCCATTTCCTCTTTAATCCGAACTTCCAAACTGGCCGTAGGTACCTGCAGCAGTTTCATCAGTTGAATCTGCTGGGGCGACAGTTTTTGAAGCATCCGCTGCTGTAAGCTTTGGCTAAGGGCCATAGTTCGTTTAGTTTTTATTTACACTACGAAGCTGCAAAGCGAAGTAGTGGTGGAAAGGCGGTTATTAAAAATTTCGGGATTTGCACAAAAATAATGCCGTAAATTTAAATGCAAATTAAGTAAGTATGTGGCAACGTCTTTATTTTTTTCTTGTTGTGTTCCTGTTAATGTTTTCGGGAGATATTTTTGGGCAAACAAGAATAGTTGGGGATACTCTTTTTCTTACTGATTGGGTATGCGTAGGACATCCGAACGACAGTTTGGGCAAAAAGCAGGATTGCCTTAAATACATTATAGTAAAACCCAATGATCATATTAAGCTGCCAATTGATATGGAAAAGCTGAGAAACTTTGACTTCGAAAAACAACTCCGCTTAGATTATCAGACCAAAGACTCACCTGCAAGTAAAAAATTGCCATTGCCATTTTTACTTTTTAAACCAACAATCACACCCTCCTCTTACACTAATAATCTTGGCTTTTTCTGCAAAAAAGAATTGCAGTTGGATAAAATAACTGCTGTACCTGTTCGCTTCCGGCTTGGATCATTGGAATATGTAAACTGGTTGGAAGAAAAGCCTAATGCGGTAAAACCGAGATAAGATAATTACAAGGACACCGACTGCTCACTTAGCACCTTCTTAATCACAGCTACTATTCTCTCTCCTTTCTCCTTTATCTGTTCTTCACTCCACACTAAGCTGATAGCAGTAGAAATACAACGACCCATCACTGCATCGCTGGCAGCAAAATCTTTGGATGCATGATGAACAACCTGTGCTTTTAAATCTGGATGCAATGAATTTAAAGTGATCGAATTTTTAAGATGGTCCCATTTGCGGATATAATGCCAATTATTATCAAACCAGTAAAAATTACCGGCTAATATTCCCTGTGCTTTTAATTCATTGACAACAGCCCTTGTTATTTCCTGCGTTGGCAGAAACCAGCTTACAAAACTGTAACTG
>JAJAZO010000131.1 GCA_026785745.1 Chitinophagaceae bacterium
CAAGATTTGTATCATAAGGTGAGCCTTGTGACACACTTTTCCACCAATCCAACCTTGCCAGCCAGCCTTCTTCGGTATCAATAGCCGCTAATGGGCCTACAGCAAAATCATCTTTAATTTGAATTACATCACCTGCTAATGTTTCATCTAATTCGATTACCTGTTTCATCAGGTCCACTTCGCTTTCATTAAAAACAATATGCATCATTTTGTAGTATTATTAATTGGTTGAGTTATATAATAAACACAGGTTGTAAAAAAATTCCGCACAAAAGGAATTGCTTTAATTACTATTGATTGTGTTCTTGGTTTCCAGCCAAATTTCCATTCATAAATCGGATTTATAAAATAATGGCGGGTATGTAATATACTATATCCTTCTATTTTAGAAATCCTTTCAAAACGTTCTATGGTGATACCAGTATCTCTTATCTCCATCAATGCCTCCACCGGTTCTTTTTTAGTTTTTAATACCCATTTATAAATGGCTCTGGGTAACAAATGAATATAGGGAAGTTTTGAAATTTTTGAATGACCCATTTGCTGATGCCCGCCAAATGGCATATACCAGGGCGGAAAACCAAAAAACACAATACCACCGGGCTTGCCTGCCGACAAGGCAGGCTTCAGAAAATTTTTCATCCAGCCAATCAACTTTGCCTGATCATGAATGTGTTCTATCACATCTTTTAATACAATAACGTCAAACAGCCCGTTAAAATCCTTTTTTACATCCACTTCATAAATGTCTTTAACTACAAACCGTAATCTTCCGGCTGCAATATCTTCCGGTAAATAAAGTTGAGCATTCTCAATCCTTGACGCATCCAGTTCCACTCCCACTCCTTCGCACCCTCTATTAATAAATGCTTTTAATACACCGCCTTCACCACAACCAATTTCAAGTACCCTCATTCCTGGTTTCAAAGGAAACTTTTCTTCGATGAAAGGAATAACATATTTCTCAGCGTTTAAAACCTGGATATCAAAGTATCTTTTTCTATCGGCGTGAAATTCAAACACTCTTTTAATTACTTTCTACTGGCGCATCAAGCTCCACTTTCAAATTATTAATAATAAATTCCTGCCGGTCCGGTGTATTCTTACCCATATAGTATTCCAGCAGTTGTTGAATATGTTCCCCTTCCTCCACTCTCATCAATTGCTTCCTCATACCGCTGCCGATAAACTGTCCAAACTCATCGGGGCTAATTTCTCCCAGGCCTTTAAATCTTGTTACTTCCGGTTTTGTTCCCAGTTTCTTCATTGCATCCTGTTTCTCCTGTTCGCTGAAACAATAAATCGTTTCTTGTTTATTTCTTACCCGGAACAATGGCGTTTCCAGCACATATACTTTTTCATGCTTCACCAGATCAGGAAAGAATTGCAGGAAGAATGTCATCAATAATAAACGGATATGCATACCGTCCACATCAGCATCGGTTGCTATTACCACATTATTAAAACGAAGTTCTTCGAGGCCTTCTTCAATATTCAGGGCATGTTGCAATAAATTAAACTCTTCATTTTCATACACCACTTTCTTCGTCAGGCCATAACAGTTAAGCGGTTTACCCCGCAGACTAAACACCGCCTGTGTTTCCACGTTTCTTGCTTTGGTAATAGAACCGCTGGCACTATCCCCTTCTGTAATGAATATGGTCGATTCCTTTTGCTTGGCTACAAACAGTTCTTTTCCTTTTGCCGGAGCTTCGTCATTCAGGTGAAAACGGCAGTCCCTTAATTTCTTATTATGCAAATTTGCTTTCTTAGCTCTTTCATTCGCCAGTTTCTTGATGCCTGCCAGTTCTTTTCTTTCCCGTTCGCTTTGTTCAATACGTTTTTTCAATCCGTCGGCAACCATTGGATTTTTGTGCAGGTAATTGTCCAGCTCTTTGGCAAAAAAATCCCCGATAAACTGCTTCATGCTTTGTCCACCCTCTTCTACAAACTGCGAACCGAGTTTGGTTTTTGTTTGTGATTCAAACACCGGTTCCACCACTCTCACCGAAACAGCCGCCACAATTCCGGTTCTTATATCCGACGCATCATAATCTTTCTTAAAAAAGTCTCTGATTGTTTTTACATAAGCTTCCCGAAAAGCTTGCTGGTGTGTGCCGCCCTGTGTGGTATGCTGACCATTTACAAAACTATAAATATCTTCTCCGTATTCATTAGTGTGAGAAATGGCAACCTCAATATCATTGCCACTTAGATGAATAATGGGGTAACGAATTTCATCTTCATTAGTTTTGCGTTGTAATAAATCAAGCAACCCATTTTTACTGACGAAGCTCTTTCCATTAAAAATGATTTTCAGTCCTGCATTCAGGAAACAATAATTCCAGATCAGGTTTTCTAAAAATTCTGAATGGAATTTGAAATTCTTAAAAACAGATTCATCAGGAATGAACGTAACCATTGTCCCGTTCTGTTCACCACTCTTTGCTTCTTTATGTTCTTTTATCAACACACCTCTTTCAAATTCAGCAGTTTTTTCTTTTCCCTCCCTTACAGCCATTACTTTAAAATAATTGCTCAGTGCATTCACTGCTTTGGTGCCAACGCCATTCAGGCCCACACTTTTCTGAAACACTTTGCTGTCGAATTTAGCACCTGTATTTACCTTGCTTACCACATCTACCACCTTACCCAACGGAATACCACGGCCATAGTCACGGACGGTTACATTTTTTCCTTCAATCGTCAGTTCCACCGTTTTCCCATAACCCATCGTGTATTCATCAATGCAGTTGTCCATCACCTCTTTTACCAGCACATAAATACCGTCATCGGGTGATGCGCCATCGCCGAGTTTACCAATGTACATACCCGGTCGCAAACGGATATGCTCTTTCCAGTCGAGGGACTTTATACTGTCCTCATCGTAATTAAAGAGGCCTGTTTCTTTTTCTTTTGCCATTGCTCTTGCGAGGCGAAGCCGAAGCAATCTCCCCGATATTTTTACAGGTTATCAGAACTTTTATTTAGCCATCGTCCCGTTCTTTGGGCATCTTCGTTGCGTCGCACCATTC
>JAJAZO010000132.1 GCA_026785745.1 Chitinophagaceae bacterium
ATATCCACGATCAAACTGCATACCTTCTACTACATCAACTGTTGTATCGGTACCTTTTGCTTCTTCTACCGTGATAACACCTTCTTTACCAACTTTTGCAAATGCTTCTGCTATCAGCTTACCAATTGTTTCATCATTGTTGGCGGAGATCGTTGCTACCTGCTGAATTTTTTTGCTGTCACTACCAACTGTCTGGCTCTGAGCTTTCAGGTTTTCAACCACCAGGCTTACTGCTTTTTCAATTCCTCTTTTCAGATCCATCGGGTTAGCACCGGCAGCCACCATTTTCAACCCTTCGCTGATGATAGACTGAGCCAGTACAGTAGCAGTAGTAGTTCCATCACCAGCAATATCTGCAGTTTTAGAAGCTACTTCTTTTACCATTTGGGCACCCATATTCTCAATAGGATCATCCAGTTCGATTTCTTTTGCTACCGTTACACCATCCTTAGTAACAGTAGGTGCACCGAATTTTCTTTCAATAACCACATTGCGTCCTTTAGGGCCGAGGGTTACTTTTACAGCGTTGGACAGAATGTCAACACCTTTTTTCATTCTATTTCTTGCTTCAATGTCGAAGAAGAGTTGTTTTGCCATTGTATTTAGTTTTTGAAATGTTTAAATTAATTAGTCCCGGGTCATGAGTTTTGAGTTACGAGACTTTAACTCGAAACTGGTAGCTAAAAACTCGTAGCTTCTTATACTATCGCCAGGATATCCGACTCTCTCATTATCAGATATTCCTCCCCTTCTATCTGGATTTCTGTTCCGGCATACTTACCATATAATACGGTATTACCGGCTTTTACAGTTACTGGTTCATCCTTTTTACCAGGGCCTGCGGCGATTACAACGCCACGTTGTGGTTTTTCTTTAGCCGTATCAGGGATGATGATGCCGCCAGCTGTTTTTTCTTCAGCGGCTGCTGCTTTTACAATTACCCTGTCGTGTAGTGGGGTAACATTGACTTTTTTAGCCATAGTTGTATCGATTTTAGTTTTTTTGAAAATGAGTATCCCAAAAGGATTTGGGACGGCAAAGGTACTGGAAATACCATGCCATTGGCTGATAATATGCAAAATTAGCAGTCCCTTAATCCAAATGTGCAGAACCGGTGGAGGTTTTGCAATTTTTTCCGGACAATATGCCAATTTTTCATTTTATAATAAGATCGAAATACGATAACTGGCAGAGAAGTGATTAGAAAATTGTTTTGACCTAATGAAAAGCCGGGGTTAAAAAATGTGTTGGATAAGTGTGTCTATTTATTACAGCCCCGGTTGAAATTCTCTTACCTTCGCCCCACAAATACAGTTCTTAGAACCATGATAAGCAGAAGAAATATCCGGGTAAAAGTAATGCAGACCATTTACACAGTAACTACACTGGAAACAGAGGTGAAACCCGGCGAGCCGCAAAAAATTCTACAACAACATTTTGACCAGACCCGTTCCTTATTTGTTTATCTCACCTGGTTTCTGACAGAAGTAAGCCGCTATGCAGAGGCAGATGCACATCAGAAAGCTTCCAAACATTTACCTACCGAAAAAGATCTGAACGTTAATACAAAGATTGCCGGTAATGAGATATTATGGAAAATGCTGGACGACCCCGCATTGAAGGAACAGTTTACCATTGTAAAACCAGCATTAAACACAGATAAAGACCTGCTCCGCAAAATTTACCTGCAACTGGCAGAAACCCCCGAGTACAAAACATATGCTGCACAACCCGGCCGTGACAGAGCAGAAGAAAAAAAAATCATTGAATTTATCCTGAACGACCTGCTGCTTGCCAACGAAGTTTTTGTATCGCATATTGAAGAAACTTATTCCAACTGGGATGATGATGGAGAAATGATTGTGCAAATACTGGTAGGATATATCCAAAAGCCCGGCAGTATTACATTCAAACAATTGATGAGTGCTGATAAAGAAGAGTTTGCCAAGGGCTTGTTGCAAACAGTACTGGATAAAAGTGAACACCTGCAAAGCCTCATCACCCCAAAACTGAAAAACTGGGACCCTGAAAGAATTGCCTTGCTGGATATGATATTGATGAAAATGGGAGTGGCTGAGTTTCTCTATTTTGAAACTATACCACCCAAAGTAACTATTAACGAGTATATAGACCTTGCCAAAGAATACAGCACCCAACAAAGTGGACAGTTTGTAAACGGCATCCTTGATAATATTCATAATGAACTGGTACAGCAGGGTAAAATGCAGAAAGTGGATTATAAGAAGGCTTAAAAATCCCCTTTCCCTTATTGCATATTGGAGATTATGAATGTTCAGGACTGGCAGGTTTTCTCTACATTTGCTTCCCGCTATAAACGGGTATTCATTTCAAAAATCTGGAAAATGAAACATATAGTTGTATTCCTCTTCGCTGCCATCAGCTTTATGGCCTGCAAAAGCAGCGATAAAAAAGGGGCTGGTAGTGAAATAACAAAAGACAGTAATGATGCAGAAAACATTACTTCAAACATTCCTCCGGACACTGCAAATTTTACCACTATCCAATGGCTTGACTCCACCTACCTAGATCTTGGAAAACAGAAAGAAGGGAAAGAAATTGAAATAAGTTTCCGTTTTAAAAATACCGGTAGCAAGAACCTGGTGATTGAAACAGTAAATGCCCAATGCGGCTGTACTGTTCCTGAAAAACCTGAAAAACCTTTTACACCGGGTGAAGAAGGAGTAATAAAAGCAAAATATAATGGCAGCGGGCATGGAGAAACAAGGAAACAGGTATATGTAAAAGCTAATGTAAAGCCCGACGGGAATGACACCCTTACCTTCAGGGCCGAATTAATAAAATAATAAAAAAACAAACAAGCAAGTAAAAACAAAATAACATGAAATCAACAATCTCTTATATCACTGCCAGTTTAGTACTCGTATTTTTTTCTGCCTGCACACCACCAGCCGGTGCGGATGGAAAAGCCGCTTCAGGCGGTATGGGTGGCACCATCCAGTTTATTTTTCTTGGAATGATGATACTGGTGTTCTGGATGTTCTTTATACGTCCGCAGGCTAAAAAAGCCAAAACCCAGAAGCTATTTATTGAGAACATGGGTAAGGGCGACAAGATTGTAACTATCGCAGGTATTCATGGAACTATCAACAAAGTAAATGAAGACGGAACGCTGAATATTGAAGTAAGCCCCGGCAGCTACCTGAAAATTGAAAAAAGTGCTATCAGCATGGATTGGACAGCTGCACTAAACAGACCGGTACCAGCACTAACTGGCAAAAAGTAAATCACAAATACTTAATCCCAAATTCCATTTGTAAGTTTATAATTGGGATTTGGGATTTTTTTTGAATTTTAAGCAGTGTATTGTATATGATAAAAGTCGGCCTCACCGGTGGTATTGGCAGTGGCAAAACAACAGTAGCCAAAGTTTTTGAAACATTGGGAATTCCTGTTTATTACGCTGATGATAGAACCAAATACCTGATGAATACTGATGAAACATTAAAGGCATCTATTATCCAGCACTTCGGAAATGATACTTATAAAAACGGTGAACTTGACAGAAAATATCTTGCGGCTATCGTTTTTAATAATAAAGAAAAATTAGAGTTACTCAATTCCCTCACCCACCCCATCACCATCCGGGATGCTGATGAATGGATGAAACAACAAACCACTCTCTACACCATTAAAGAAGCAGCTTTGCTATTTGAAAGTGGCGCAGCCCAACAATTGGATTATATAATTGGAGTATATGCACCGCAGCATATCCGGGTGAAACGGGTGGTGCAACGGGATAACCTTCCCGTGGAAGATGTAATGAAACGCATCAGCCGCCAGATTGATGAAGAAATGAAAATGAAGCTCTGTGACTCAGTGATCATAAATAATGAACAACAATTGGTCATTCCCCAGGTGCTTACCCTGCATCAAAAATTTTTGGGGATGACAAAATCGGATAAATTAAATAAATAAAAAGCTTAAATTTAAATATCTAAACCTATTGTATGAAAAAATTCTTTGGTCTCTTCCTGGTGATCACATTCCTTGCCTGTAATAATAAAGCGGATAAAAAAG
>JAJAZO010000133.1 GCA_026785745.1 Chitinophagaceae bacterium
GCTATCAGCCCGGAAATTTTCAATAATATTTCTACCAACGTCTGGCTGAACCTTGCCTTCTTCGCCATTTTTGTATTCTTTGCTCTTTCTTTCTTCGGTTTGTTTGAAATAGGATTGCCCGCCGGACTGGCCAACAAAATGGATTCAAAGTCTGGCCTTGGAAATTTAGGCGGTATATTTTTTATGGCCGCCACGTTGGCTATTGTTTCCTTCTCCTGCACAGGACCTATCCTAGGTACATTGTTAGTAGGCGTAGCTGACCAGGGTGCCTGGCCGCTTACAGTTGGTGCTGCTGGTTTTGGTATAGCCTTAGGTTTGCCATTTGCATTATTTGCTATGTTTCCGCATTGGCTGCAATCGTTACCTAAGTCAGGCGGATGGATGACCGATGTAAAAGTGGTACTGGGTTTTCTCGAACTGGCATTAGCGGTAAAATTTCTTTCCAATGCTGATTTGGTGAAGCAATGGGGCCTTTTGAAAAGAGAAATATTTATTGGTCTTTGGGTACTGATAGGCTTACTGACTGTTTTATACTTGTTGGGCAAGTTAAGAATTGGTCACAGCTCTCCGGTAAAGAAATTCTCATTTGTCAGAATTGCTTTTATTATCCTTTTTGCTGCGATTACTATTTACCTCATTCCCGGTCTTACCAATACAAAAACAGCCGACCTCAAATTAATCAGTGGCTTTCCGCCGCCAAGAACATACAGTCTTATAAAATTGATAAAAACAAATCAGGCATTTATGAGCCAATGCATAATGATTATGAAGGAGCTTTAAAATTAGCAAAGGCGCAGAGCAAGCCGGTGCTGATTGACTTTACCGGATGGGCTTGTGTAAACTGCCGCCGCATGGAAGAAAAAGTTTGGCCCGATGCCACAGTTGACAGCCTGATGCGAAATGAATTTATAGTGGTTTCATTATATGTTGATGAGAAAAGGAATTTACCGCTGGCGGAACAAACAGTTGAAAAGCTTTCCAATGGAACGGAGAAATCAGTTGTGTCTGTAGGAGATAAGTGGTCAACATTCCAGATAGAAAACTTTGGTGCTACCTCACAGCCACAATATGCGATCATCAGCCCTGAACAGATAGCATTGACGAAAACAAAATTCTATACACCCAACTCCGGAGAGTTTATCAAATGGCTCGAATGTGGCCTTGATGCATTTAAGAAGACAAGGAAATAAGAAAACAAGTTATCATAACGAAAAAGCCCCCGACTTTTACATCAGGGGCTTTTTCAATTTGGTGTCATTCTGTACCAGCCTTCCGGTATGGCAAGCAAACATAAATTCTTTTTAATCAGAACTCATTTTACTCCGGATGGAGATACAGAATGACAAGAGCGGCCTCACCCCAGCCCTCTCCATAAATGGAGAGGGGGTTAGAGAGCAATTTGTTTTTGTGTCATTAGCTTACGCAAATTAATCAATCCGTACCGCATCCGCCCCAGGGCTGTATTAATACTGCAATTGGTAGCTGCTGCGATTTCTTTAAAACTCATATCTGCATAATGACGCAATATAATAACTTCTCTCTGGTCTTCGGGCAAACTTTGTAACATATCCCGAACCCTTTCATGGCTTTGTCTTCTCATCATCATCGTCTCAGCACTATCTTCTGAAAAATTCAGCACTTCAAAGATGTCTTTGTCTTCACCATTACGGATGGTGGGTGTACGTTTTACTTTGCGGAAATGGTCCACACAAAGGTTGTGTGCTATTCGCATAGCCCAGGGCAGAAACTTTCCTTCCTCGGTATAGCGGCCACCCCGCATCGTATCTATTATGCGGATAAAGGCATCCTGGAAGATATCTTCCGCCAGGTACTTGTCCTTTACTAAGAAAAGGATAGAGGTATAGAGCTTATCCTTATGCCGCAGCACCAGGATTTCTAACGCATCTACATTTCCATCTGTAAACAGATGAATTAATTCATGGTCGGTTTTTTTAGCTAAAGCTTTCATAACTCCTACAGTTTTAAGTTGCTCCTGTATGGGTATAGCCACACAGAATGGTTTAAGGATATTGGTTGCGATAAAAATTCGGTTAATAGAAACGAGTAGAAGTTTGTACGATAGGCGGGTTAAGTTTTAGGTTTTTCATTTTTTGGATGATTGGAAATTAAAAATAGGGCATTTCATCAAAATGCCAAACATTTGTAAAAAAAAAATGTAGTAAAGGCTGCTAACAAAATGTTAAGAATCCGCTTACAACACAAAGCCAGATAAGGCTTTACATTTGCAGACACATAAATGGAAAAAGCAATAAAAGGGAAGAACCCCGTCAAATCGAAGACCGTAATTTCCGCAGAAAACATCCTGATCAAGGGTGCCAGGGTGCATAACCTGAAAAATGTGGATGTAGAAATCCCCCGAAATAGGCTGATTGTTGTTACCGGGGTGTCTGGTTCCGGCAAGTCGTCGCTTACAATTGATACGCTTTATGCTGAAGGGCAACGCCGTTATGCGGAAAGCCTGAGTGCTTATGCCCGCCAGTTTCTGAACCGGATGAATAAGCCGGATGTGGATTATATCAAAGGCCTTTGCCCGGCTATTGCCATCGAACAAAAGGTAATTACAAGAACTCCCCGCAGCACTGTGGGCAGTATGACGGAGATATATGATTATCTGCGGTTACTTTTTGCAAGAATCGGGAAAACCATTTCTCCCGTTTCAGGAAAAGAAGTGAAGAAAGATGACGTGACGGATGTGCTGGATACAATCATCCATTTAAAGGAAGGGGATAAAGTTTTTATTCTTGCAACTTTCAAAAAACATAAAAACCGGGATATAAAAGAAGAATTGAATATTTTGGTGCAGAAAGGATTTAGTAGAGTCTATAGTCGGGAGTTGGGAGTCGGGAGTGAGGGGCAGACTTTCAGGATTGAGGAATTACTTGAATTAAGCGATAAAGATTTAAAAACTAAAGAAATCACTCACATTCTGGTTGACAGGATTGTGGTAAAAGCCCCGATAACTATCGGGATTGATGAAGATGATAAACACCGGCTGGCTGATTCTATCGGAACTGCTTTCTATGAAGGTGAAGGTGA
>JAJAZO010000134.1 GCA_026785745.1 Chitinophagaceae bacterium
ATATCTTGAATCTTTATTACTTGCTACTAATATTTCGTTCGCAAGGTGGACGACTTAAGTACAGCTCCGGTTTAATTAACTCCGCCAACGGGTTTAATTACTTCATCAAGCTATAAACAGGATAACGAAGATTCACCGGTTCAAAATAGGGTGAGTTCTGAAACACAAAATTGAGTTGTGCAGTTGCACTCTTTGCAAATGCTGTATCTGAAACTCTTCGCTGTTCCAGTTTATTTTTAAGATCAGCGTTTGTTTTTAAATATTCCGCTGCTATATCTTCGAATGAATAAGCGGAAAAGCCTTCTTTTTGCCCCAGCACCGCATCAAAAAAATTCCAGGAGAAATATGAATCTTCCGTTTGCAGTTCCAGTGTTTCTATTAAAAACCGGTTGGCTACCTGGTTTAATGGAATATAATAATCGCCTTTGCTGAATTTCATTTTTTGAATGCTCTCTAATAATTTCACTTCATTATTCCGGTGGTGCATTTCATTTTGACGGGCCGCTGTTTTATAATCATCTATCCGGTAAACCTTTACTTCAATAACAGTATCTTTTTTCAGTTGCCGCATATCCACCTTGTTCAACTTCAGTAAATCAATCACCTTCCACCATCCTTGTGGAATAATATACGCCACTGGTTTTTGTACCACCTTCTCCGTTTTGTAATAGTTATAAATGGGAACCTGTTTTTCAAAAGGCTTACTGCGGTCGTAAAATAATCTTGGTAAACCTGAAACTTCGCTGGGTTTCTTTCCTGCTGTATAACCTTTATACGTTACGGTTGCTGATTGCGACCTGTCCAACACCCAGCTTACCGGAAATGCTGTGGCTGATTTTACCGCCTGCTTTGTTTCATTTCGCAGCTTTTTTATTTGCTCACTGTTTCTGGAAGTGAAATCAATAAAGCATTGCATTAGTGCATAGGTAGCCTTTACCCGCTGGTCATACGGTTTCAGCATATGCGTTTCGGGAACAAAAGCAAAAGTGTGCCAGAGAGTGGCATAACCACTGCTGTACCGTGGGCTATCCCAATATTCTGACCAGCCTGTTTCAGGAGTTTCACCAAAAGCATTCACATAGGGAACAAGGTCATAGTTCTTTTCTTTCATCAGGGAAAAAAGAGCCGGTTCAAATTGTTTGTTCATAAACTCACCCATCGGGCCGCCCAGTTTATTATGTTGGGAAGTAAGTAATGTCATCACATGCTGGTAGTCGGCGCCATTGCTTACATGGTTGTCAATAAAAACATCCGGGTCGAGCAGGTGAAATATTTCTGTAAATGCCCGGGCTTCTTTTGAGTCGCACTTTATAAAATCCCGGTTCAGGTCCAGGTTTTGCGAGTTACCCCGAAAGCCTTTTTCAACAGGCCCGTTCTGATCAATTCTATAATTAACGCTTCTGTTCAAACAGCCGCCGATATTATAAACGGGAATAATAGCCAGCACAATATTGTCGGGGAGACCCACCCCATTTCCTTTATTGGATGAAACTTTTAATTCGCCCCTCCCAGGAGGGGATGGTTTCCTGTTGATTGATGATTCTACAATATCTCTTACCATCAACATACTCGCATCTATGCCATCCGGTTCGCCGGGGTGTATGCCATTGTTGATGAAGATTATTCTTTTATTATTTTTCCTGATGTTATCAAAATTATAGTCACCATTGTTTGATACTACTATAAGATGAAGCGGATAACCGGCATCACTCATCCCCATCGTAAGCATTTTTACTTTGCCTGATTTTTCATCCATTTTTTTCCACCAGTCTATGATTTCGAAATAGGTGGGGGATTGTTTGCCACCGGATTGTTCGAAAAGGGTAGGGATTTGTTGGGCGGGGAGCAGTTGGCTGAAAAGCAGCACGGGGAGGAGCAGGTGTTTTCTCATGTTGGTATTGTCAGTTTTGTGAGAGCATAGTCCAGGATTTCCCTATCAGCTGCCGGAATGCTGAGCCCGATATTGTCGATATGAAAATAGCCGTTAAAATGATTTTTGAGGTTGGCTTCTAAGCGCCGGGAAATATTGGCATCAGGCAGCAGTTTCATCGTTACGCAGCAATTATCCTGATCATTGATTCCCGGTTAGCAGCAAAGGCCAGGGCTGCCAGTATATGTTCTTCTTTTAAGGAAGGATAGTCTTCCAGTATCTGAGCATGTGACATCCCGGAAGCCAGCCATTGCAAAATGTCATTGACAGTTATTCTTGTTCCCTTTATACAAGGTTTGCCAAACCTGATATCCGGGTTGATGGAAATATAAGAGGAAAAATTGTTCATAGCTTAAAGTTAGGATTTTTGGGGCAAATGTTTCTTTGGCTGATTTGTGGGTAGTGTCTCAGTTTCAAATTTTCTGAACCACAGAGACACAGAGACCACCAAGCAGCACAGAGAAACTCTGTGAACCTCCCTGTTTCCCGTGTCTCTGTGGTTTATCTTCCATACCACAGCAATTCAAACGGAGACACTACCGATTTGTGCGGCTTAGTGTGAAGGTCGTTGTGTAATAACCAATGTTCAAACATTATGTGTCCGATAACTATCGGGGAACCGACTCACGACTCTTAACTTCCTGCTCATACTGAATCGTAGAACTACGATTCCCGACATGATTTTTGGCAGGAATATAAAAAAA
>JAJAZO010000135.1 GCA_026785745.1 Chitinophagaceae bacterium
CTGAAAACTATCACTACCCATAATGATGCAGAACTCATGTTCAGGATTTTTTTCAGCCAGGTAAGCCAGCGTAGCAGTTGTATAAGAAGGTTTGGGCAATCCAAATTCTATATCTGAAGCCTTTATACGATTGTCGTCTTCTGTTGCCAGGCGAACCAGGTGTAGCCGGTGATACTCGTTTAATAAACCCGACTCCGATTTAAAGGGGTTTTGAGGAGAAACGATAAACCAGACTTTCTCAATATCAGTTTCGTTCAAAATGTGATTAGCAATAATAAGATGAGCAACATGAACAGGATTAAAAGACCCGAAATAGAGACCTATTTTCATTTAATCAATTGATAATCAATTATTTAATTCGACCAATATATGTTCCGCCTCGTTAATTCGGAGACTTAAATGATACCCTGCCACATTCACTGATATTGGGTCACCAAGAGGTGCTATCTGTTCCATAAGGATTCTTTCTCCTGGTACACAGCCCATTTCCATCAGTTTCAGAAAAATATCATTACTGTTGAACTCTTTAATAATTCCTTCCTGTCCTGGTTTCAATTCAGATAGCCTTACAATCATTTTCCTGTTTAATAATACAAAACTACCCTTGTTGGTTGGTTTTTGTTTACGAATTTTGAAATTATGCCTTCTAAATCAACCCAGAATAAAGCCGGGAAAAGAGTTTGCTTCTTTTTTGAGCACAAAAAATTCAGCCTTGAAAAAAGGAGTGAGCTTAAAACTTTTATAGAATTCCTCTTCAAAAGGGAGAAGAAAAGACTTTGTTCAATCAACTATATTTTTTGCTCCGATAAAAGATTGCTTGAGATTAATCAGCAATTCCTCAACCACGACTTTTATACTGACATTATCACTTTCGACCTTTCTGAAAAAGACTCAACCCAGGCAGAAATTTATATCAGTATTGATCGGGTAAAGGATAATGCAAAATCATTGGGTACTTCCTTCAAATCTGAAATTCATCGGGTTATTTTTCACGGAGCACTTCATTTATGCGGATATAAAGACAAAACCGGGGCAGAACAGGTGAAAATGAGGCAAAAAGAGGGGTTTTATCTTTCAAAGTACTCAAAGTAATGTTCCACGGGAAAAATGTTCGAGCCTGAAACAGTTCCATAGCTTTTTCCCGTGGAACGTTTTATTAGTTTCTGGATGTCTTTAACTGCTTGATAATCGAAAGTTTTGCAGGCCGCGTAGTGCTTATTCATACCTTTGCACCCCATGTTCCCAGAATACGATGTAATAGTAGTTGGTGCCGGTCATGCTGGTTGTGAAGCAGCAGCGGCGGCAGCAAATCTTGGTTCCAAAACCCTTTTGGTAACCATGAATATGCAGACTATTGCCCAAATGAGCTGCAATCCAGCTATGGGCGGTATTGCCAAAGGTCAAATAGTAAGGGAAATTGATGCCATGGGCGGTTATTCAGGAATCGTTACCGACCTATCTACTATTCAATTTCGAATGTTGAACAAGAGCAAAGGGCCGGCAATGTGGAGTCCAAGGGCGCAAAACGATCGAATGCTTTTCTCTATTAAATGGAGGGAAATGCTGGAGCAAACTCCAAATCTTGATTTTTACCAGGACATGGTGAAAGGACTTTTAATAAAGGATGGAAGATGTAGTGGAGTGGTTACAGGCTTAGGGCATGAGATAAAATCTAAATCGGTGGTGCTGACCAATGGGACCTTTTTGAACGGAATCGTTCATATTGGAGAAAAGAACTTTGGAGGCGGAAGAATGGCGGAGAAGGCAGCCACCGGAATCACAGAACAATTGGTTTCCCTTGGCTTTGAAAGTGACAGGCTAAAAACGGGTACTCCTCCAAGAATTGATGGTCGTAGCTTGGATTATTCGAAAATGGAAGAACAGCCGGGCGATGAAGAAGTGGTTGGCTTTTCTTACCTGGATATTGAAAAACCGAAGTCACAAAGAAGTTGCTGGATAACCTATACAAGTCAGAAGGTCCATGATGTTTTAAAAACCGGATTTTCAAGAAGCCCCATGTTTGCAGGAAGGATTGACGGAGTCGGGCCAAGATACTGCCCCAGCATAGAGGATAAGATCAACCGATTTGCAGAACGGGAAAGGCATCAGCTTTTTATAGAACCGGAAGGATGGAATACTGTTGAGATATATGTGAATGGATTTTCCACTTCTTTACCAGAAGACGTACAGTACGAAGCACTTCGTAATATAGTGGGGTTTGAGAATGTAAAAATGTTTCGTCCGGGGTATGCCATTGAATATGATTTCTTTCCTCCTACTCAATTAAAGTACACATTAGAAACAAAACTTATACAAGGCTTATTTTTCGCCGGACAAATTAACGGAACCACCGGCTATGAAGAAGCGGCTTGCCAGGGATTAATGGCGGGAATTAATGCACATCAGAAAACAAGAAATCTTGAGCCGGTTATTTTGAAAAGAAGTGAGGCCTACATCGGGGTATTAATTGATGATTTAATAAGCAAAGGAACCGATGAGCCTTACCGGATGTTCACCTCAAGAGCAGAGTTCAGAACATTATTAAGACAAGACAATGCTGATCTGCGTTTGACAGAACTAAGCTACCGCCTCGGCCTTGCTTCACAGGAAAGAATGGATAAAGTAATTGCAAAAAGAAATGGGGTAGAAGAAATAAAATCAATTCTGAAAGATTTTGGTGTTGAGCCGGAAGAAATCAATTCCTATTTTGCTTCTATCAATTCTTCGCCAATTGCTGAAAAACAAAAAGCACAAAAGATATTGCTGCGTCCTGATGTTGAGTTAGATGAATTTGCAGATGCATTACCAAAACTAAAAGAAGCATTGAAAGGTTTTTCAAAAGATGCTATTGAACAAGCTTCTATACAAGTAAAGTATGATGTGTACATAGAAAAGGAAAAGGAGTTGGTCAAAAAAATGTCGCAATTGGAAGAATTAGAAATCCCAGAAACATTTGATTATAAAAAAATTGCTTCTCTCGGAAATGAGGCAAGGGAAAAACTCGGCAAAATCAGACCGAGAACACTAGGGCAGGCCAGTCGCATATCAGGTATTAACCCAAGCGATGTGCAGATACTGATGGTTTTTATGGGACGATGACATTCTTTGGCCTCCTCCGGGGTGAACTCTTGCTATTTTCCTGCAACTAATTTTTTATCTATTCGTCTGTTAAAAAACCCGCCTTCTTTAGGGAAATATCAAACTCATTTTTGTGGCTTGAATAAATAATTAACTTCACTCAAACTTTATAACATGAAAAAGTCGTTCTTCTTTTTCACAGCCATCCTGATAGCTGTATTATCAATAAGCAATACGGCAAATGCCCAGCAATACAAGCTGAAACAATCCACCAGCATGATGGGCATGAATACTGAATCCACCATCTATGTAAAAGGAATGCGGAAAAGAACAGAGAGCAGCGCAATGATGGGAATGCCTGCTCCGCCTATAACTATTGAGCAGTGCGACCTGCAGCGAACTATTAAGGTAAATAATAAGAAAAAAATATACTTTATTGAGCCGTTTGTAAAAGAAGAAGTAATTGAAGAGGATGTAAAAACCCCGCCGGTAAAAACCAAACCCGTAGCTCAGCCCAAAACCACTCCCGAAAAAGGAGGGGTCATTCATATGTGGTACAGCATTAATGATACAGGAGAACGAAAAAAGATGAACGGCTTTACGGCCAGGCATGTGTGGACTTCGCAGAAAATAAAACCAACTCCCGAGGCCTGTACTATGAAAGATAGTATTGTCATTAAAACAGATGGCTGGTATATTGATTTGCCGCAGTTTAATTGCCCGATACGTTACACCCCAACAACTACCGCCAATCCCATAGAAAAGCAACAGCCAGATTGCAAAGACCGTTATGTAACTCACCGCAGCGGAAAAGGAAAACTCGGTTTTCCATTAACCGAAACAAGGACGATAATAATGGGAGATGGTACTTCCAAAACAACTGAGTTTGCAACTTCACTGGAAACATTGGAGTTCTCTACAGAAAAGCTGGATTCTATGCTGTTTGAAATTCCGTTGGGCTATACACAAACGATGAATGAAAACGACCTGCAGGATAAGTTTGATATGAACGAGATGATGAATCAGTACAAGAACCAGAATATTGATAATGGTAAAACCAACACAATTTCTGCAGAACAAAAAATGCCAGGAACTATTCGTATAGGTGTGTATGAACCAAAAGGAGGTGATGGACAATTGCAGACTCCGTTATTGCAACAACACCTCGCTACTTCATTAAAGAATGGTACAATAGATGCCATAGCTGTAAGCTCAGAAGAAGATGCAAGAAAATATAACTGCGA
>JAJAZO010000136.1 GCA_026785745.1 Chitinophagaceae bacterium
TACTTCTTCTGCTATTTGCCTGGCAGTTTTGCCTTTATCGCATGCAGTAAAAAGAGAAAGGGTTAATGCAAACAGAAATAGTTTTTTCATAACAGTTAAGGTTTTAATTAGTGTACAATATACCTGAATAAATCAATTTAGTCGCTGGTCTGTATTCTTATAAAGGAAGTTTTGTCCCAATACAGAACAAAAGAGGATTGTTCGAAATACTCTACAACAATACCATCAGCCTTCAGCTTCACCTTTTTCGTCTTTTCACCATCCATCCCTTCAATGGTAGATTTGGGTACAGTTGATAGTGCCGCATCTACCATTATATCTTCATCCCAGAATTTTATATTATCCGGCCCGAGAATGATGGCCACCTGGTAGATGCTCCTGGTGCTGTCGGTTACTACGGCTGCCAAATCCGCTTTGCCATCGCCATTAAAATCACCTTTGGTAATGTATGGATAGTTTGGTTGCTCTTTTCTTTTTGGAACGATAAAATAATCAAAAGCATCTTTCATCCATATGGCCTCTTTATCATTTAGTACATGCCATTTGTTCTCAAATTTTGCTTTCAATAATTCGTTCACAGCTTCCTCGATGGGGGCAGTGTAGACAGGAGGCTCTTCTTTAACAAGGGGTGTTATTGTTGCAGTATCAACGGCTGTTTTAGTTGTATCAGTTTTTGATACCTCTTCTTTTTCTTTAGTATAATTTTGGCCGCAGGAAAGTAGTGATACGGCTGCTATGAAGATGAGAAACTTCATGGTAATAGTTTTGGTAGGCTGAAGTTAATATTTTTTGCCTCATAATTTCTCCAATCCTATACTTTTGTGCCTGAAAGTAATTACTGGCCAACCCATTTGCTATAAAAAATGACAAATTCCTACCACGACCTCGTAAAGCAAACATTTAAATTTCCGCAGGAAGGCATAGAAGTAGATGAAGGTAATCTCTACTTTAATGGCCTTGACCTGAATGCACTGGTTGCCAAATATGGCACACCGCTGAAGATGACCTATCTGCCCAAAATTGGTATGCAGATAAAAAAGGCAAAAACAATGTTTGCGAATGCTTTTAAAAAGCATAAGTATGAGGGTAAATATTTTTATTGTTATTGCACCAAGAGTTCGCATTTCAGTTTTATAGTGGAGGAAGCGTTGAAAAGTGAAATTCACCTGGAAACTTCTTATGCTTATGATATTGAGATCATCAAGAAGCTGTATGCAAAAAAGAAAATCAACAAAGACATTCATATTATCTGCAACGGGTTTAAGCAAAAAGGATATACCCGTCGTATAGCCAACCTGCTCAATTCAGGCTTTCATAATGTAATTCCTGTGTTGGATAATAAAGAAGAGTTGAAAGACTATGCTACTTCAGTAAAAGTCCCTTTTAAGTTAGGTATCCGGGTGGCCGCAGAAGAAGAACCCAATTTCCCTTTTTACACTTCAAGATTAGGTTTCAGGGCAAAAGACATACTCGAGTTTTATGTGGACAGGATAGAAGGATATGAAACCAAGTTCCAGCTAAAAATGCTCCACATTTTTCTTAATAAAGGAATTAAGGATGATATTTATTACTGGAGTGAGTTGAACAAGGTTATTAACCTCTATTGCCAGCTAAAGAAAATTTGTCCGGAACTTGATTCAATCAATATTGGTGGAGGATTTCCAATCAAACACTCATTGGGTTTTGAATACGATTACCAGTTCATGATTAATGAGATTGTCCGGAATATAAAGACGGCCTGCAAAAAGGCAAAAGTTCCGATGCCAAATATCTATACAGAGTTTGGCAGCTACACCGTAGGAGAGAGCATGGCGCACATTTATAGTGTAATAGCGGAAAAAGTGCAGAATGACAGGGAAACCTGGTATATGATTGATTCTTCTTTCATCACTACTTTACCAGATACCTGGGGAATTGGTGAAAAATTTTTGATGCTGCCGGTTAATAAATGGGATTCTGATTATCAACGGGTAGTACTTGGGGGCATTACCTGCGACAGCCATGATTACTATGATTCAGAAGAACATATCAATGAAGTGTTTTTGCCAAAAACGAATGGTGACAAACAACCGCTGTATGTTGGTTTCTTTCATACTGGTGCCTACCAGGACCAGATAAGTGGATACGGAGGAATCAAGCATTGCCTTATCCCATCACCCAAGCATATAATTGTTGGCCCTGACAGGAACGGTAAAATGGTTGACTGGTTATATGCCAAACAACAAACAGCACAGAGTATGTTGAAGATATTAGGGTATAAGTAACGATAAAATGTTCTTCAATACAAAAAGCCTTCTTGCTGGCAAGAAGGCTTTTACGTTAAGAAATTTTAATTTACAATCAACCTCTGCTATATCGTTTCCATTGTTCATATTCCCCTTCACTATACCTCACCCTGTTCAAATAAGACCTGTCTAAGAAAAACCGGTTGTCATAGCCTTTCCAATAAAGAAACCCATTAGGGCTGCGGTGATAATATCTGCCGTCTGAATATCGGTTCATAACAAAGCCCGGTGTGGGGCTGATAACAAGTGAAGCAGAAACATAAGAACGGGATGGCGGTGGGGGCGGAGTGTACCTTTCATCAACCCTGTCCTTTTTTTCTTTCTTGTCTTTGGTAGCCCAAACCCTGCTGGGCTTGCAACTGGTAACAGTTGCCGCTACCATAATAATTAATACTACAGAAAGGAGTTGCATTCGTTTCATAGCGTAACATTTAAAGTTTAGAAATAGTGATTGGTTTATTTGAAATTATTATTCCCTTGTTTTTTTAGTTCTTATTTCTCGGGGGTTTGCATTTTTGGCTACCGGCACACTTTCTACCGGCATAGGTTTAAATTCTGTTACAACTACCGGGGTTGTCTTTGCTTGTCCAACTTTAACAATTGAATCAACGGTAGCAGGAGATGCAGGATAAACAGTTGCCAGTTTATCCAGAGCAAGTGTTTTGCTCACAGTATCTCTTCCCATAATAATATCCGTACTCACCCAACCTTCTTTTTCTGTATCGGCACTGTCTATATTCAAAAACCGGAGTGCTACTGCCTGGCTATCTTTTGCTACAGGTATTCTGGGTGAAAACAGTTTGCTGCTATATTCTTTGCTAGCAGCACAACTCGCAGCCATTACCACTATCATCATCAAAACCACCGCTTGTACTATTCTTCCTGTTTGCATAGTTGTAGAATTTATTTTAGGTGTCCCGATAGCTATCGGGAAAAAATCTTTAACGTAATTATGTTTCAATTCATTTGCCATAAAATCTTAAAATCAACTAACATGAAATACTTTTTCATTGTATTAACAGTATTAGTACATGGAGTGGTTGCAAAAGCTCAAACTGCCGAAGATTCAGTGAAGACAATTATCAACAGGATGTTCACCGGAATGAAAAATGCAGATGCCGGGTTATTAAAAAGTTGTTTTGCTGATAGCATGGTGTTGCAAACCATTTCAAGAAATAAGGAAGGGCAACTGATAGTCCGGAACGAAGACCCTGCCGGGTTTATAGATTTTGTTAGCAAAGAATCCGTTGGTAATGCGGATGAAAGAATAGTTTTTGATGTGGTAAAAGTAGATGGCCCGTTGGCTATCGCCTGGACACCGTACAATTTTTATTATAAAGGCACATTTAGTCATTGTGGGGTCAACTCATTCCAGCTTGTTCGTTTTAATGGAGAGTGGAAGATTCAATACCTGATTGATACAAGAAGAAAGCAGGGATGTAAGACAGAGTGATGAGTTTCGGGTTACGAGTTTCGAGTGACTTTATTAAAGTTATTTCTGGATGGGTCAACACTCATTTAAAAAAGAAACCCCTCGTAGAAACGAGGGGTGTAAACCAAAACCAACTGCTTATGAGAAACTTTTCGAATATTTTTATTTAATTATAATTTCTGTTGCTGATGCTTTGACTACTTCTTTCTTCGGAAGGTTTAATGTCAACACACCATTGATGTAAGAAGCTTCTATATTCGTTGCATCAATTTTTTCGTCTATTGTGAAAGATCTCTTAAAAGAACGGTAGCTGTACTCCCGGCGGATTTGTTTTTGTTGCGAGGCAGAGCCGAAGCCATCTTCTTTATCCTCATCTTTTTTCTCTGCCGAAACTGTCAACAGGTCCTGATCAAGATTCACTTTAAAATCAGTTTTTTCAAAACCCGGAGCCACTACTTCTAATAAATAACTCTTGTCTGTTTCTTTGACGTTGACTGGAATGAATCCCTTTCTTTCAACATTGTTAAAGTCGTTTTTGAATAAACCCGGCAGTTCGGAAAGAAGGTCATCAACTAAAGTATTGAAACTTCCTTCAAATGGTTTGCTGTTAAACTTTACGTTTGTCATGATTATTTAGTTTTATTTGTTTTGTGTTTTATGATACGTTGATGGTAATCAAAGCATGTACCACCCGGTTTTTTGGACCATTTCTCTGACAACCTTGTCGTAATTGCAATAAAACGAAAGACATAATTTCCGAAAAGAGGAATTTCTGCTGCCATTATTTCTTATAGACAACAACTGTCACAACTCAGTAAACATTTTCTTTACTTTTGTGTTCCATTAAAAAATAAAAAATATGTATCCTGAAGAAATAGTAATACCGATGAAAGAAGAGTTAACTGAAAACGGATTTACCGAACTCCTTTCATCAACTGAGGTAGAATCTCAATTAGCAAAAGAAGGCACCACATTGGTAATCATTAATTCCGTTTGTGGATGCTCCGCCGGCACTGCAAGACCGGGTGTATTGATGGCTGTTGCTAATGCAACTCAAAAGCCAACCTATCTTACTACCAGTTTTGCCGGGTTTGATATTGAGGCGATAAAAATGTTGCGTCAGCACCTGATGCCCTATCCGCCATCTTCACCGGCGATTGCTTTATTTAAGAATGGTCAACTGGTACATTTTATCGAACGCCACCAGATTGAAGGAAGACCTGCTCAGATCATTGCTCAAAACCTGATTGGTGCTTTCGACCAGCATTGTAGTTAATAAGTAGCAGCTAGGTTTGAGTTACGAGTTTCGAGCCAGACGGTTCGGAACTCGGTTTGTTTTGACCATGACCCTGACTTGTAAACTATGGGGGTAAGATTGTGGCTATTCACATCAATTTTGCATTACCAGGCAAAACTCGCAGTTCGTTACTCAAAACTCGCAGCTTTCTTTAGTATATTCGCCTTCCTTAATCAACAGCATGTATCCCAATCTATATTATGCCTTTAAAGATTTGTTCGGCGTAGAATGGAAGTTTCTTCGTTTCGTTAATTCCTTCGGTTTTTTTGTAGCGATTGCTTTTATTATTTCGGCCATCGTTCTGGCCAATGAATTACGCCGCAAAAGCAAACAGGGTTTGTTTCAACCTACGGAAATGCAGGTAATGGTTGGTCAGCCTGCTACCTTGCTCGATTTAGGACTTAATTTCCTGCTTGGTTTTTTATTGGGTTTTAAAATTGTGGCGTTATTCATTATGGATAGCACAGCAACCGAGGATCCGCAGGCATTTATCTTCTCCACCTTAGGAAGCTGGCCTGCAGGTATTGGATTGGGTTTATTATTTGCCGGATTGAAATGGTGGGATAAAAACAAACAAAAATTAGCGAAGCCAGAGAAACGAACTGTCAGAATATGGCCACACGACAGGGTAGGAGAAATAACTATACTGGCACTGATATTTGGTTTGCTCGGAGCCAAACTTTTTGACATATTTGAAAACTGGACAGACTTTTTGAAGCATCCATCCGATTACATTTTTTCTGCAAGGGGACTTACATTTTACGGGGGGTTGATATGTGCCGGCCTTGCTATTGGTTGGTATGCAAAAAAGCACAAGATTGGATTCTGGCACCTGAGTGATGCAATGGCACCAACCATGATGCTTGCCTACTCGATGGGAAGAATTGGCTGCCAGATCTCTGGTGATGGTGACTGGGGTATAGAAAATACTAATCCTAAGCCATTTAGCTGGCTCCCAGACTGGATGTGGTCATATACTTATCCACATAACGTAAATGAGGTAGGGGTGAAAATTGCAGGCTGTACAGATACAAAATTCTGTAATGAACTGCCTGTCGGCGTTTATCCAACTTCGTTTTATGAAATAGTGGCCTGTTTTATTCTCTTCCTTCTTATTTGGTCTTTAAGAAAGAAATTCAGGATTCCGGGTACATTATTTGGCTTTTACCTGATGCTTAATGGCCTGGAAAGGTTTTTCATTGAGAAAATCAGGGTAAATACCCGGCTTAATATTTTTGGTTTTCAACCAACCCAGGCAGAAGTCATTTCTACATTACTGTTTTTATCAGGGGTAGCCATTTGGGTAATTTTGGCCCAAAAAGCAAAACAACAGAAACCCGTAACAAAGCCGCATAGCAATAATTGAGGTTTTTTTCAAAAAAAAGTATTATCCCGAAACCTTTGCCAGTTAAGGCTTTTCGGAGGTTTATTAACATTTTCTATCGTTTGCGATGTACCTGTGAGTAATATTTCATCTTAAAACGCTATGAGATACGGCGTTTATTAGGTATTTTTGCAGACGGTCTGGGACGGTAAAATACATACTTCTGCAATTAACTATCCGTTTGCAATAATCTGCAAACAAAGACTGTCTATTATTCGTTGATATTTAAATTTTTTAGTTATGCGGCAGCTCAAAATTGCTACCCAGATTACCAATCGGGACTCTCAGGCAGTTGAAAAGTACTTACAGTAAATTTCCAAAATCTCGATGATTACGCCGGAAGAAGAGACTACTCTTGCCCAGCGTATCAAGATGTTTACCAGGAACCCGGTAGATTCTCAACGGGCTTTAGACAAACTGGTTCAGGCGAATCTTCGTTTTGTGGTATCTGTTGCAAAGCAATACCAACATCAGGGCTTGTCACTTAGTGACCTTATTAACGAGGGCAACCTCGGCTTAATTAAAGCGGCACAACGCTTTGATGAAACCAAAGGTTTCAAATTCATTTCTTATGCTGTGTGGTGGATTCGCCAATCTATACTACAGGCATTGGCAGAGCAGGGCAGATTAGTCCGCTTGCCACAAAACAAAATTGGCACTTACAACAAGGCTAACAAAGCTTACATGGCTTTTGAACAAGAGCATGAAAGAGAACCTTCAACAGAAGAGTTAGCCGAATTACTCGAAATGAGTGAAACGGAAATCAACAACATTTTTCAAAGCAATACCCGTCATACTTCCCTTGATGCACCTGTGCATGAAGCTGAAGATGTAGCCATGGGTGATTTGCTGCAAGGTGGTGATGATACAGATGATGATGTGATGAAAGATTCATTGAGAAATGAAATCCGCCGGGTATTGAAATCATTATCTCCCCGTGAAGCTGAAATCGTAAATGCTTACTTTGGTTTGGATGGTGAAAATGGAGTAACCATTGAACAAATCGGGCAGAAATACGACCTGACAAAGGAACGTATCCGCCAGATCAAAGAAAGAGCCATCAAACGTTTACAAAAAGCCCGATATAGTAGTGCATTAAAGGCTTATTTAGGATAGGGCTTGTCCACCGTAGCTTTTGCGAAGGTGGATACAGCAGTGCTTTAAAAGCATATCTGGGGTAATTAATTTAATCTGATGGGTTTAGTATATTAGCTCCGGTCTCTTTTTAAACGAGACCGGAGTTTTTTTATTCAACCTTTTTGCTTTTGGCTGGTTATTTTTGTGATAGCTATGAAGAGATTTATAATTGTTTCGTTTCTTTCCGCCGTTGTACTTTCCTCCTGTGAAAAAGGTGTTGAATTTAAATTGGACGAAGTAACACCCAAACTGGTAGTAGAAGCTACGATTGAAAATGCACAGGCGCCTCTCGTTTATCTTTCAAAAAGTCAGGCTTATTTTTCACAGATTGACCTTGCAGCTTTAGCCAATAGTTTTGTTCGTAATGCTGAAGTGTATGTTTCAAACGGAACGGTAACGCACAAGTTGAAAGAATATACTTTGCCTGTTGGCCCCGGTATTAATTTCTATTATTACTCAAACGATCCCGCAAGCCCTTCTACAGCTTTTGTTGGTCAGCTCAACAAACAGTACTCATTAAGAATTGTATCGGAAAGTAAAGAATACACTGCCGTAACAACTATTCCCAATACAACCCGTCGCATAGATTCGCTGTTTTGGAAACCACCACCTGCCGGAAACCCGCCAGAAAAAGTGGCGGTAATGGTAAGAGCCTACGACCAGCCCGGCTTTGGTGATTATATCCGGTACTTTACTAAAAGAAACAGGGAGCCGTTCTTTCCAGGTCTTACTTCTGTTTATGACGACCAGGTAATTGATGGCAGTAGTTTTGAAGTACAGGTAGAAAGAGGAGTGGACAGGAATAGCAGCAACCCGGATGGGTACAGTTTTTTTGATAAAGGGGATACTGTAACAGTTAAGATTAGCAATATTGATAAAGCCACCTTTGATTTTTGGCGCACCATGGAATATACTTACTCAACAGTTGGTAATCCTTTTTCAACACCTACAAAAGTGCTGAGCAATATTAAAGGAGGTGGCCTTGGATATTTTGGTGGGTATGCTGCTCAATACAGAACTATCATTATTCCACGATAGGCTGTCTGTAAGAGAAGCGATTTTACATAAGTAATACTATAGGTCGTGTAACTGACCCGGTTGATTGCTGATTTACCATTAATTTTACCAGATAAATTTGAGTGAATGGACACTACAGAAAAAGTACAATGTTTGATTATAGGCTCCGGCCCGGCTGGCTACACGGCAGCTATTTATGCAGCAAGGGCAGGGTTGAATCCTGTTTTATACCAGGGCATTCAACCCGGTGGGCAATTAACTATTACAACTGAAGTAGAAAATTACCCCGGCTACCCCGATGGCATACAAGGCCCGGATATGATGGTACATTTTGAAAAACAAGCTGCTCGTATGGGTACAGATATCCGATATGGACTGGCTACCAAAGTTGATTTCTTAGGTGCTGTTCATAAAGTACAGATAGACGAAGAGAAGTGGATAGAAGCTGATGCTATTATTATTTCTACCGGTGCTTCTGCAAAATGGCTGGGTATTGAAAGTGAACAAAGACTCAATGGATATGGCGTAAGTGCCTGTGCAGTATGCGATGGTTTTTTCTTTAAAGGAAAAGAAGTAGCTATTGTTGGGGCAGGAGATACGGCTGCGGAAGAAGCATTGTATTTATCTAAAATTTGTTCGCAGGTTCATATGATTGTTCGCAAAGGAGAAATGAGAGCCAGCAAAATAATGCAGGATAGAGTGATTAAAACTCCGAACATTAAAATTTACTGGTATAGTGAAACGGATGAAGTGCTTGGAGATAAAAAAGTAGAAGCTGTACGGATAAAGAATACTCAAACAGGAGAAAAACAGGAAATACCGGTAAGTGCTTTTTTTGTAGCAATTGGTCATCACCCCAATTCTGATATATTTAAAGGTTTTCTGGATATGGACGAAGCAGGTTACATAAAAACAATACCGGGTACTTCCAAAACAAATATTGAAGGAGTGTTCGCTTCTGGCGATGTGCAGGATAAAATTTACCGCCAGGCTGTAACGGCTGCTGGTAGCGGCTGTATAGGGGCCTTAGATGCAGAACGGTATTTAAGTGCCAAAGGCATCTAGTTTTTTGAAGAGTTTAAGAAAAAATAATTTATTACTCATGACTGATCTGTTTACAATCTCCCTCAACAATGTTCGCTTCAGGGCCTATCATGGTTTGTACCCGGAAGAAAGGCAGAAAGGAAATGATTTTGTCGTGAATATGCAGATAGTCTTTATTCCTGTTAGCGGAACTATCCTTTCACTGGAGGATACCATTGATTATGCGGTACTGTTTGAAATAATTAATTCCACCATGCAACAGCCGGTTGATCTTTTAGAAACCCTTGTTCAAACCATAGCACATAATGTTTCCAAAAAATTTCCGCAGCTTAAAAGAATCGATATCTCTGTCGAAAAATTAAACCCACCGATTGATAAATTTTCGGGTAGTGCGACGGTGAAATATAGTAAAGATTTTTAGCTTATTTCGATCCACAAAGCTGGTTTCAATCATATTGAAGAGGGAATAGCCGTAAATAATACTAAACTTCACAATAATTTGTAATTTTATAGTCTTAATAAAAAATGACCATGACATTGAATCCTCAATTTGTTACGGATAAGAAAGGAAAGAAGACTGCTGTGCAATTATCGTTAAAGGAATATGAATACCTGATTCAGGAATTGGAACTGAAGGAAGATATTGCGGTATATGAAAAAGTAAAAGCAGATTATAAAGACAAAGGAGAAGCGGATTGGGAGGTTGTAAAAAATAAGTTAGACAAAAAGCACCGGATAAAAATCTAAGTATGTACAAGGTGCGGCTAAAAAAGCCTGCTGAAAAATACCTTAATAAGCTTAGCGGGAAAATGTACCTCGCTGTTCGTTACAAAATAGAAGAACTAAAAACAAACCCTGTTCCGGGTGATGCCATTCCTTTAAAAGGATATTCGCAAACTTACCGCATCCGTCTTGGCAGTTTACGGATTATTTATGAAATACATAAAGGCGAACTTATCATTCTGATTATTGACATTGGGCCCAGAGGCCAGGTATATGACAACTATTAATTCAAACTTTGTTAATTAGTTTGTTTACCCTTGTCCGCCGAAGCCTTGGCGAAGGTAGGTTCTAATTTTGCAATAGTTTTTTTCGCCGCTGCTAATCGTATCTTTTTATTCTTCTCCACCAACCTGTGTGTAATCCATTTCTCCAGCCAATGATGTATAGGAATTAATAATGCAGCAATACAAACCATGATGGTCAGCATCAGCAGGGGTGAGTGATGGGTGAGGTTTCCCAGATACGGATGAATAAACAGATTAATAAATTCAAATACCATCAGCAATGCAACCACTCCAAAGAACCTTATGAGTTTTTGATTGGCAACAATTGTTTGATCCGTTGCTTAACCAAGTCTTTTGCTATTTCCGGGTTATTACCGGCCTGGTACAAAATCATATTTAACTGCCGTACTTGCAGATCTGTGAATGCTTTTTTATTATCCAGGAAGTAGCGGGCACTGTCGACAATGTCTTTTTTTCCTGTGAATGCAGCAAATGCTTCCTGAGCTTTCTGGCTTAACACATCATTCGTAGAGTCACCGGGTCTTATTTCCGTATTGGCTTTCCATTGCTCTTCACTTCCTTTTGTAGAAAGACTGGTATACTTAGTATTATATTCGGATATACATCTGCCGGCAGATAATTTCAGTTCTTTATTACTGCTGCAGGAAGTAAAGACAAACAGTAAGAACAAAATTGATAAATGTTGACGCATAAAATAATTTTGATGTATGAAAAAATGAGAAATTAAATTTCATAGGTTGATTTTTATAGCAAACAACAGTACTTTTATTGGAAATGAAGTGATCATTCATTTTCTATTTTTTTTGATTGCCCACCCACACATCCATCTTCTTTTCAAGAGTTTCGAGGGGCATAACTCCATCAACAAGTAACTCGTCATGAAAAGCTGCCAGATTGAACTGACTACCCAACTGCTTCTCATATTTACTTCTTAATTCCTGAATTTTCAATGAACCTGTTTTATAACTTAATGCCTGTGCAGGTATGGCCATGTATCTTTCAATTTCAGCAATGGTTCCACGTTCTGCTAAAGGCATATTGTCCATCATATACTCAATAGCCTTTTCTCTTGTCATGTTTTTGGAGTGCATGCCTGCATCTACCACAAGACGGATTGACCGGTGGATTTCTTTGACAAGGGCACCCATATACTGATACGGATCTGTATAAACTCCTAACTCTTTCCCCAGCGATTCTGTATACAGTGCCCATCCTTCACCCATAGCACCATACCAGGCAAAACGACGAAATTTTGGCAATTTTTCATTTTCATTTTGAAGACTGATCTGGTAATGATGTCCGGGAATGGCTTCGTGTAAAAAAAGCCCGTCAATTCCGGTGGTGACATTAAACGTGGTCGCATCGATGATGGGTACATAAAAAATACCCGGGCGGCTTCCGTCTGGATTTCCAGGAGAATATTCTGCACTGGCACTAGCCGCACGAAAGTCTTCAGTTTGCCTGACTTCAAATTTTGTTTTGGGAACATTACTGAACATCCGCTTCAGGTTGGGTTCAATCCTGGCTTCTACGGCTCTGTAAGCATTTAGAACTTCTTCAGGTGTTTTGAAAGGCATGAATTGCTTATCCGTTTTTAAGTATGCAAAAAACTCTTTCAAATTACCTGTAAAGCCTACCGTTTGTCGCACACTATCCATCAGTACTCTGATGCGTTTAACTTCTGATAGCCCGGTTTGATATATTTCATCAGCTGTTTTATCTGTAGTAGTCCAGTATCGGATAAGCCATTTATATTGATCATTGCCAGCCGGCATAGCTGCCACACCTGTGCTTTTTCTGGCTTTTGCTAAGTATTCATTTTTTAGAAACTCCCCTAATTTTTTATAGGATGGTACAAGCTGTTCATTGATCAGTTTCACATATTCGCCGGTAAGTTTTTTCTTATCATCAATGCTAAAATCATCGGGGAATGTATTAACAGGGCCATAAAACAAACTTTTGGTGGGATCTGAAACCACCAGGGCTTCCATTTGTGGAATCATTTTTACCACCAGCGCTTCAGGCAGTACAATATTTTCATTAATACCCTTACGGAAATAAACGATGGCACTATCAGCCCAGCCAGAAAAAGCAGTAGCTCTTTTTATCCAATCGTTGTAATCTTTGATGGTTTTAAAAGGCTGACTACTCGCTCCACTTCCAAATTGTCCAAGCTTGAGTGGAACTGAACCAAATTGTTGGATAGGCATATACTTATGGTCAGGATAGAGAACGGTATTACCAAAGTAGCCTACTGCCAACCCATCCAATGTAACATCCATTTCTTTTTTAAAAATATCATAACTAAGCTTATCATTCTCATTCAGTTTCTCTCTGTCAAATTGTTGAATGGCTGATAAATTACGGCTGAAAAAATCTTTCAGTTTCTCCCGATAGCTGTCGGTAAAATCGGCAAACAATTTATCATTGTTACCGGGCTCTCCATTGTAAGTAGATTCTATGGGTACCAATTGCATTCGTTCATTATAATACTGTTCCATTAAGCTGGAAAAACTAGCATTGGCTTGTTTTGTGTTTATTATGGAATAGTTGCAGGAGACAAGCAAAATGAGCCATGCCGTAGCGAGGGGTAGAAAATATTTCATGTTAGTAGTGGTTTATGTGGTAAAATAATCGGAGACCTGAATGTATATCAATTCTGTTCCTTAATTTGTTTTATAAATACGAATTAACATCTCCTTCAAGTGTTGCAATTGTTTTCTTCGCAGCTGCCAATCGTATTTTTTTATTCTTCTCAACCATCACTTTTGTTATCCATTTTTCCAACCTGTGGTGAAGCGGAACCAGCAAAGCGCCAATGCCAATAAGTATCAGCAGCATTAAAACCGGTGAGTCATTTGTTGCATGGGCTAAATAAGGA
>JAJAZO010000137.1 GCA_026785745.1 Chitinophagaceae bacterium
GTAACACTGATTCTCAATGGGGTCATAAACACCATATCCATACTGATCAACAGAAGAACCAGAACCGAATTGCGTTTGCAACTCAGGCATAAAAGAAACTCTTTCTATTTGTGTTGTGTGACCTACACTGATCTGTGGTTTTGTACGGCTTCCTTTTTTAGTAGTAATTACCAAAGCACCGTTTGCTCCATCAGGACCATAAATGGCAGTAGCAGATGCAGATTTCAGGATGGTTACGTCAGTTATGTCGTTAGGATTGATAGAACTGATATAAGCCAATGCAATGGGAACACCATCTAATATCAGCATTGGCTGGTTATTACCAGTCAATGAACGGATACCACGAAGGGTAATCCTTGTATCAGCGAAAACGCCGCTGTTAGTTGTTTGTACGTTCAAACCAGATACTTTACCAGTTAAACCATTTTGAAGGTTAACTGATTTAGCCTGGGTTAATTCTGCTGCTTTTACTTTAGAAACAGCGTAGCCCAACTCTTTTGGCTGTCGAGTTTGGCCAAGAGCTGTAACAACCACTTCTGTACCTGCGATAACAATTGTTTTCACAGAAAAGTTAATCGTACTTCCGGCGCCAACAGTTGACTCAGTAGTCTCCATTCCAGAACTTGAGGCTACAAGAATGTCTCCGGTTTTAGCCAGAATGCGGAATTGGCCGTTGTTATCAGCCGAAACACCTGTACGGGTACCTTTGATACTTACAGTTGCTCCGGGCACAGCTTCGCCCCTTTCATTGGTCACGGTACCGGTAATCGTCCGGTTCTGACCGAATGCCAATGCAGAAAACAGCATTAGCATCGTAAACAGTGATGCGATTTTTCTCATGTTAAGGTTAATTTTTAAAATTTAAAAGCATTGATTATTAAGGGAAACCGTCAATTTTCGATAGGCTATGATGTTTTTAAAGACATAGATGCCTTTAAAATTGCTGCCGCAAGGTAAATTATTTTTTAACATTTACTTAAAGTTGCTCAAAAAAAAGAGAATTACCCTTGGTATTAAAAAGTGACCTAAAAAATGTACCGGGCCTGGAGTTTTAATTCAGTTCTTTTGTTGCCCTGAATTTCATTAAGCCCTGAGCCAACAGTATTCCTGTTCTTATAGATAGTTTGTGCCCAACGGAGCCAAAGAGAGACTTTTTTGCTCAGATCGTAGTTCACGGTAAGGTAGTATCTGAACCCCTTATCAGAAAATGCAGGAATGGAATAACTGTACAAAACATCATTTTCATAGGCATAGATCCGGGAATCGTACCCATCTGTTTCAAAGTATTGCAACCGCAGCACTCCTGAAACAGGTTTTAGCATGGGTTTGAAAATAAAATCGAAGAAAGTAAGAAAGCCGTTTTCCTTGTTCACACCATTATTATCATACCATAATAACTCTATCCTGTTTCTGAGAGTTATTGCCGGATTTATCTTATACATCAACTGTGTCCGCCAGCTTTGGCGGGGTATAGTAGCAAGAAAATTGGTTACCGTAGTGTTATCTGATTGATTTGATTGCCGGGTCTCATTTCTGAATCTTGTATATACTTCTACCTGCCGGTTGGGTGTATAAGTTACCTGTGCCAGGTAATCTTTTCCGCTACTTGGCGCATCTACCAGGTATTTGAGCCAGGGAAATTTATATATATCGCCATACGCATCAATCCGCCAGCCGATTGCCGGACGTATGGTGACACCAGCATAAAAACCTGTTTCATTCGTTGGGTATGTGTTTTCTGTAAACGCATTTCCATTAATAGACTGATACCCTTTGTTTATGGTACGTTGCACAAAAGAAATATCAACTCTCGGGTCAACGCTTAACAAGAGTCCATTGATAAATGCTTTGTTGTTATTTTTATCCGTGGCCGCTTCGCCAAAAACATGAAGGTTCTTGTAGGTATAACTATAATCAACGCTGAAATTGTACCATTGCTTTCCACTGATTGCATATAAATTATACGGTTCATTTCTTTTTTCGATAGGCAAAGAGAAATTATAATGAATACCGTTCACCCCTACTTGCCAGCGGTTACCCCTGTAAAGTATATTACCACCAATTGTTGTTTGTGAAAGATTGTTTCTGTCTTCGTTTTCACTGGCTGTGCGATGATAGCCCGAAGTAAGAAAGGATGAAATGAAATCTTCATTGTTTACGGTGTCTGCCACAAAATTGCCTCCCAGCTTACGAAAAGAAACAAAAGCTGTTGATTCTATTCTGCCTTTCTTTATTGTAATGCCTGCGCCGCGGTGAAAATAAAATTCCCCCGCTGAACTGTAAGGACGCAGCACTGCCGATTGCCGCTTCACCCCCATTACATCCACACTTTTTTTAAAGGCAAGCCCCTGCCATTGTATCAAACCCTGCCCCATATTGACAGAAAAATCACCAATAGCCAGCGATTGAATGATACCGATCTTCCTTGCAAACAGGTGGAAGGAATAAAAATCAAACCCTTTATTCTGTATGCCTTTTAAAAATTGTTCGCCAGCATCCTTATCGCCAACTATACCAAACTGCAATAAATTTTTGTACGTGTAGCGATACCGGAAAAAAAATCGCTGAGGGCTACCCAAATACTTAGTTCCTCCTGTTGCTTTATTAAAGCCATCAGCTTTTTCCAACACTTGTGACACCCGAAGCAGGAGGCTGTGTTCACCATCACTAAATCGCCGACCCGCCTCTTCCGACAATGAAAGAGGAGTAGCAGCAGTAATAAAAGGCAATAGTTTGCGGATAGTGTTTACATCCCAGGCAGGAACGGCCTGCAATTCATAAATGTTTATTAGTTTTCCAAATAAGTTCCGGTATGAAATCAGGTTAGCAATTTGCAAGTCGTTTACGATTCTTAATTGTTTTAATTCGTCTGCCTCTGCTGAATTAATGTTGAGAGGATTTCTTCTGAAATGATCCAGCTCCTGCAAGTAAGTATCATCTTCTGTTTCGCCCTGGTCGGCATCCGTTAGGTTTTCTAATTGCTGTTCGGTGCTGACAGGTATTTCCTGCCCCCATCCTCTAGAGGGGAGATAAAAAAAAACTATTCCTAAAACAAATATTATTGAAAACCCTTTTTTCACTTTACTACTTAATTTTAATATTTCCGAACCATTACTCCCCTTTAGGGGATGAGGGTTTGAAATTAAAGAGCATCATTAATCCGGGAGAAATGCCTAATTGAGGATGATAGCTGGTGGTTACATCCAGCCGGAAAGATTTTAAAGTAAGCCCTAATCCTAACCAGGCAGATGAAGAAGCGGTAGCCATGCCAGCCCTGACTAATAACTGCGGAATGAATTTATACTGAAACCCTGCATTTACATTTACCGGCTGATCCTCTTCCTTTTCTATTTCAGCACTGATGAAAAATTTTTCGGAAGCATCATACCCAATTCCAAAGCCATATACAGAGGATAGTTTTTCCTGCTGATCTTTTCCAAATTTTCCACCAATGGGATTATTGATGTGAATACCGGCATTCAGTTTATCGGAGATATGCAAAACGGTTCCTAACTCAAAGCTTATTGCTGAAGCATTGCCATATCCATTAGAAATCCGGATTGAATTATAATTGAATTGTGCCCCTATGTCAAGTTTACTACCCAGCTTTCTTCCATAGGCCAATCCTAATTGTGTTTCATTATACTCAGCAAAGCCGGAATAATTGGTTTTCAAACCAAAATTGCCAGAGTTGGTGGTAAGGCCGATAGCGGCAGTATAGTTACTCAATTCGCTTAATAAAAAACGTCTTTCGCCATAAACAGCCGCAGCACTATTTTTTAATTGTGCCAGCGATGCCTGGTTAGTGGTAAAAGAAAATACATCAGCATGATTTATACTGTAAGCACCAAGACCTGTGTAACTGGCTGCAACAGGACGACGCAGCGTTTGTGCCTGCAAAAAAACACAAGTAAGTACAAGGGCGGATAATAAAAAAAGATATCGTACCAAGCAGTCAGAATTTATATGAAAGTTACAAGGATGGTGCTGGCTAAAAAAATAAAGATTAGTGTTTATTAGTTGATTGATAGTTTGAAAAATCCATACTACTTGTCAGTCCGGGACCGACGGACAAGTAGTACCTTTGTGCCATGCAAATTTTAGATGGGAAAAAAGCCGCTCAGGCAATTAAAGATAAATTGAAAATAGATGTAGCCTCAAGGGCAGTAGAAGGCAAAAAAGTTCCTCACCTTGCGGCTATTTTGGTGGGCTCAAACGGTGCCAGCGAAACGTATGTAGCAGCTAAAGTAAAAGCCTGTGAAGAAGTGGGCTTCAAATCAACATTAATACGTCTTGAAGCTGATATTTCTGAAATGAAATTGCTGGATGCCATACATGATTTGAATACCAATCCTGATATAGATGGCATTTTAGTACAGCTTCCTTTACCTAAACATATTTCTGATGAGAAAGTTATCAATGCAATAGATGCAGACAAAGATGTAGATGGCTTTCACCCGGAGAATGTAGGGAAACTTTTACAAGGTCTGCCCACTTTTGTTCCTGCCACACCACATGGAATTATGTTATTGCTGGAGTATTATAAAATTGAAACCAAAGGGAAACATGCAGTTGTAGTTGGCCGCAGCAATATTGTTGGCAGGCCAATGAGTGTTTTATTAAGCAGCAATACCAATCCGGGTAATTGTACGGTTACTATTTGTCATTCGCATACAAGCAATATCAAAGAATTTTGTTTACAGGCAGATATAATTGTAGCGGCATTGGGCAAACCGGAGTTTATTACAGCTGATATGGTGAAAGAGGGTGCCGTAATTATTGATGTAGGCATCACAAGAACAGAAGATGCGACGAAGAAAAGCGGCTATAAATTAAAAGGTGATGTAGCTTTTGATGAAGTAGCTCCAAAATGTTCCTGGATAACCCCGGTGCCGGGTGGTGTGGGACCGATGACGATTGCAGCACTGATGAAGAATACGTATCGTTCCTGCATGCAGAAGAATTAAATCCCAACCCCTTCCTTCGGTAAACTCAGGAGGGCTTACTATTTCCGTTATGAAAGAATCGTTACAGCATACTACTATTTCTCTCCCGGTGATGGAACATTTTTATACGTTGCAGGGAGAAGGCTATCACCAGGGCAGGGCTGCTTATTTTATCCGCCTGGGTGGTTGCGATGTGGGCTGTGTGTGGTGTGATGTAAAAGATAGCTGGGAAACTGACAAGCATCCGAAATACTCCATAGAATATCTGATCAACCAGGTAAAAAAAACATCGGCTGAAATGGTGGTTATTACTGGCGGCGAACCGCTGATGCATAACCTTGATGAGTTAACAGAAGAATTTCAAACCGCTGGTCTTAAAACGCATATCGAAACATCGGGAGCCCATCCGCTAAGTGGGCAGTGGGATTGGATCTGTTTATCTCCTAAAAAATTTAAAGCTCCGCTGAAACCTATTTTACACCTGGCACATGAGTTAAAAGTTGTCATCTTCAATCAATCTGATTTTGACTGGGCCAAAAATATGCTGCTTCTGTTTCTCCAGCCTGCAAATTGTACCTGCAACCTGAATGGGATAAAGCCACACAAGTAACCCCGATGATAATAGAATATATTAAGGCCAATCCGCAGTGGGAACTTTCCTTGCAAATTCACAAGTATATTAATGTGCCGTAAGCAACCATCTGTTTAACATTTTCTTCTTTTCTGCGGAATAAAATTCTGGTAGCTTCGTTATACAAACCGTAATCTTTTATCAATGAAAAAACTGTTGACATTCCTTGCTTCCTTTCTTCTGCTTCATTCCTGTTTTGCCCAATACGATCCGGCGAAAATCAATCCAAAAGCGGTTCAGCTATACAAACGGGCGATGGAAAGAATTGATGATGGTAACCTTGCCAGCGCAGCCGGTATTTTGCAACAAGCTATTCAAACAGATCAAAACTATGTGGAAGCTTATCTTTCACTGGCTGCTATTTATGGAAAATTAAAAAGCTATAAAAGCAGCACCACAGCTTATGAAAAAGCATTTCCTATAGATCCGGTTTATACATTAGATTATAAACTGGCTTACTCTATCCAACTCGCCGGATCAGGTGAATTTCAAAAAGCGTTGGATGCCGTAAATGAATTGCTGACAAAAAAACCACCAAAGAACCCAACCAGTTTAGCCGCTGCACAAAAAAGGAAACAGTCGTATGAGTTTGCTATTGACTATGAAAAAAATAACCCGGTAAAAAATTATTTGTTTGCCCCGCAAAATATTGGTGGCAATGTGAATACTGCTGAACCAGAATATCTTCCTTCGCTGACTATAGATGGCAAGGAATTAGTTTTTACAAGACGTATCAACGGAACCAACGAAGATTTTTATTACAGCAAATCAAATGCGGGACAATGGACCCCTGCTAAACCAATAGAAGGAGGTATCAATACCCCGATGAGTGAAGCAGGACAAAATATCTCCTCCGATGGCCAATGGTTTGTTTTTACTGCTATAAACCGGCAGGACAGTTATGGCAATTACGATTTGTATATATCGCATCTGACACCACAGGGTTGGGGTGAAGCTATTAATCTTGGTGGCCGGGTAAATTCTGATCAATGGGATGCTCAACCAAGTTTATCGCCTGATAAAAGAGATTTATACTTTGCAAGCCGCCGGATGGGTGGCTTAGGCGGCAAGGATATTTATGTTTGCCACCTTCTGCAAAATGGAAGATGGAGTGAACCTGAAAATATGGGAGCCGGTATTAATACTCCCGGTGATGATGAATGTCCTTTTATCCATGCAGATAATCAGACATTGTATTTTGTATCTAATGGTTTGCCAGGCTATGGTGGCAACGATATATTTGTTACAAGAAAAGGCTATGATGGTAAATGGGAAAAAGCAAAAAACTTAGGCTATCCAATCAATACTATTAATGACGAAGGAACAATATTTGTAGCCGCCGATGGCAAAACCGCCTATTATGCCAGCGATAGAAACGATTCGAAAGGCGCCCATGATATTTATAGTTTTGAATTGCGGCAGGATATTCGTCCCATCAAAACACTATGGGTGAAGGGGCAGGTGTCAGATAAAAAAACAATGAAAGGCATTCCATCGTCTGTTGAGCTGATTGATCTTACCACTAAACAAACCATTACAAAAGTATTGACAGATGAAACAGGCAATTATTTTATCACCCTGCCGGTAGGAAAAGATTATGCCTTTAATGTAAACCGCAAGGGCTATCTTTTTTATTCTGACAATTTCCTGATGATGAATAAATCGCCTGATTCTGTTTATCAAAAAAATATTGCCCTGCTGCCAATTGAAATGAATGCAAGGGTAGTTTTAAAAAACATTTTCTTTGATGTAGGCAAATTTGAATTGAAATCAGCATCGCAAGTGGAACTGGAAAAATTAGTGCACCTGCTTACTGAAAATCGAACATTGAAAATTGAGATAAGTGGCTACACAGATAATGTGGGAAAACCAGCCGACAATCTTGCCCTGTCTAATAACAGAGCTAAGTCAGTTGTTACTTATCTGGTAAGCAAATCTATTCCGGTACAACGCTTAACTGCCAAAGGCTATGGCGAAACAAAACCGATAGCTGATAATAAAACCGAAGAAGGAAGGGCCTTGAACCGGCGAACTGAAATGAAAGTCGTTAGTCAGTAAAACATACCGATTAATTTTTTAGTTTACCTTTAGATAAATTTTATACAATGAAACTTACTTTAGTAATTTCAAAAGGAGAGGAGTTTTTTATAGGGACTATCAAAGAAATTCCCGGTGTTATTACACAGGGAGAATCCATTGAAGAAACAAAAGAGAATATTATAGATGCCCTGGGGCTGTATCTTGAAGCGATGGAGGCAGAAAGCCACCTCGAAAATGTAGTTTTGGAAGAAGATATAGCAATCAATTATGTCAATTAAAAGAAATGAATTTATTCAGTACCTGGCTGCAAATAACTGTTCCTTATTCCGGCATGGCAGCAAACATGATATCTACCAGAATAATATTACAAACAAAAAGACATCTATTCCCCGGCATCTCAAACTTGAAAAGTACACCTGCCAGTTAATCTGCAAACAATTAAACATCCCTAAAATATAGATTACGGATTTACAACCATCTGATGATATTTCTGAATGAATGACGAACTGCTATATCAATTATCACTTACCCTCATCCCAAACATTGGCCCGGTACAGGCAAAAATTTTGCTGCAGCATTGTAATGCAGAAGAAATTTTTCATGCAA
>JAJAZO010000138.1 GCA_026785745.1 Chitinophagaceae bacterium
AAATTTGACTATAAACAATAAACAGACAACCTATCATATTTACCGTCCGTCAAAAAAATCTTAAAAAGCCCTTGATATGACGTTTTTATTTGTGTAAAATGTATGAATGGTAATCAGTATTTTTACCCCTACACCAATTTTGTAGTATAAAACCTAACACATGAATATTTCGATAAAACGTACCTCCTTGCTTGCCATCTGTGGTTTGGTAACTTTAGCCTTGTCTGCACAAAAAGACGATGTTCCCAAAGGCTGGCATATGATGGATAAAGCATCTTCCGGTTATTATGGGCTCAGTGTTGACAAAGCCTACGATTTTGTAAAATCTAAAAAGCTTAAAAGTAGAACCGTTATTGTAGCAGTTATTGACTCTGGCATTGATACCACACATGAAGACCTGAAATCAATTCTCTGGAAAAACCCAAAAGAAGTTGCTGGTAATGGCATTGACGACGATAAAAACGGCTATGTAGATGATATATATGGGTGGAATTTTCTTGGTGGTCAGGATGGCCGCAGTGTAGAACAGGATTCTTATGAGGCAGCAAGGGTATATCATAAATTTAAAAGCAAATATTCTGGAAAAGAAATTGATGCCAATAGCCTCTCAAAAGAAGACCTTTTTGAATATGAAATGTGGAAGCGGTCTGAAAAGGATATAGCAGGCGACTCTAAAGACAGCGGCCTCGAACTTATTTTCATGAAGAGAGCCTATACTAATTGCCTGAAAAGTGACAGCATTCTCAAAAAAGCAATGGGCAAAGAAAAATTTACCGGCAAAGAATTAGGCGACTTTAATCCTGCTGACCCAGAAGTAAAAAAGGCAAAAAATAGTCTCTTTAGTCTTATGTCTGGAAATGATGCCCTGGAAACCACCAACGAAGAGTTTCTCGAAGGCTTTGGTGATTATGTTAGCGGCGAAGAAAAGAAGGCCGAAGCCGGTAACACCCCCCCTAAAGCTTACAGGTCTGATATAGTAAAAGATAACTATAACGACTTTAATGATAAATTTTATGGCAATAGTGATGTGATGGCAAGTAATAAAGGTGCCTTACACGGTACCCATGTTTCGGGAATCATTGCAGCCTCCCGCGGAAATGGAAAAGGAATGGACGGCGTTGCTGATAATGTAAAAATAATGATGCTTCGTGCAGTACCAGATGGTGATGAACATGATAAGGATATAGCATTGGCTATACGATATGCCGCAGATAACGGAGCACAAGTTATTAATATGAGTTTTGGCAAGGGCTTTTCACCCGAAAAGAAATGGGTGGATGATGCAGTAAAGTATGCAGAAAGTAAAGGGGTGTTATTAGTGCATGCCGCCGGTAATGATGCAAAAAATATTGACACCACATTCAATTATCCCACTCCTGCTGCCATTGATGGAACAAGGCCTAACAACTGGATTACCGTAGGTGCCAGTGGCGACCCTAAAGCAGGTGGCCTTACTGCCAATTTCTCCAACTTTGGTAAAAAAGAAGTAGATGTATTTGCTCCGGGTGTAAAAATATATTCTACTGTTCCGGGTGGTAATACTTACCAAAACCTTCAGGGTACGAGCATGGCCTCACCGGTGGTGGCTGGCTTAGCAGCATTCCTTTTAGAGTATTATCCGAACCTGAGTGCAGCCCAGGTAAAAATGGTGATTGAAAAATCATCCACTAAACTAACAGAGAAAGTAAAAAATCCTGAAACGGATGAATTAGTGACGCTTTCCGACATTAGCAAATCGGGCGGATTAGTGAACGCCTACGAAGCCATTAAATTAGCTTCTACTATTAAAGGCGAAAGGAAAACGGCTCCAGTAAAACCTGTAAAACCCGTAAAATCAACTGTGAAGCCGAAAGTAAACGGATAGAACAAAAGCAATAGTATTTGATAAACCCCGGCATTCACGGGGTTTATTCTTTACAGGGCAATATTATCTTTTCAACATAACCTGGGTTTTTAGGCCGGTAGTTTGAATTTCGGTTCTGATTTAATTCAAACCGCCAATCAAAAACTGGGAAAACTCTCAAAAATCTTAAGTAATTTGCAGATTCTATTACAAAAACTAAACTTAATAAAATGAAACATATACTTTATTTCGCCTCTGTTGTTGCATTGGCAGTAGTAACAAGCTGTGGTACCAAACCGGGTGAAGCACAAGCTGACGGGTCTTCAACCGTTACACCAATAAATGTGAATGGAAACGGAAACGGTCTGCCACAGTCCACATCACCTATTACCACACCATCTTCTATAACAACTCAGCCAATAACAGCACCAAATCTTACAACGACACCGACCGCTACTACAACCACAGTACAGCAGCAGCCAACAACTACTGTAAGTACAGCTAAAGGAATGAACCCGGCACACGGACAACCCGGTCATAATTGTGATATTGAAGTTGGGGCGCCGCTGAATAGTGCACCATCAAAAAATGTAGCCCACACAACTCCAACTCTAACAAGTACACCTGTAACCAGTACTCAAAACCAGGTGATAACATCCACAACACCAACAATTACCTCTGCCACTACAAAAGTAAAAACCGCTCCGGGCATGAATCCACCGCATGGAGAACCAGGACACCGCTGCGATATTACTGTTGGTGCGCCATTAAACAGTAAACCGGCTGCTACAACAACTACTACTACAAGCCCAACAATTACCCCAACAATAAATAGCAATGTAATACCCGGCAGTATAAAACCTTCAATTGTAAACACAACCCCGGCAATTACAACTCCAACAACGACCACTGCGGTGAAAACTGCTCCTGGTATGAATCCTGCACATGGACAACCCGGTCACCGTTGCGAAATTGCAGTGGGTGCCCCTTTAGATAGTAAACCCGAGCCTCTTAAAGTTGTTACTCCGGAAAAGAAAAATAAATAATTGATATATCAATCATACCAGCTTCTTAACAAAGGCTGGTTTTTTTTTATTATAATATTTGATTTATGCCCCGCCCCGATCTGGCTACAATACCGGAATGGTATCATCGCTATATCAATCAGGTAGAAGGAAACGACCTGGTAGCCGCCATGAAAAAGCAAACACCAGCCATTTTTCGTTTTCTCAACAACATACCACCTGAGAAAAGAAACTATCGCTACGGAAAAGACAAGTGGACCATTAAAGAAGTATTACAACATTTTATTGATGCGGAAAGGGTTTTTGCCTACCGTGGCCTTTGTATTGCCCGGAAGGAGACCGTTTCATTGCCGGGCTTTGACGAAAACGATTATGCAGATAATTCAAAAGCAAAAAAAAGAAACTGGGCCGATATGATTGAAGAATTAAAAGCTGTTCGCCGTTCTACAGAAATACTTTTCGGTTCTTTTGACAAGGAACAACTATCCACCGTTGGGATAGCCAACAATAACCCTGTGTCAGTAATGGCCATTGGGTTTATTCTCGTTGGTCATATCAATCATCATATAAAAATAACAAAAGAAAGATACCTGTAAAAGAGAAAACCCCTTGATTATTGCAGAGGGGTTTTCCTTTATATTTTTTCTGATTAAAATTCTTTCTTAACTGGTTCTTCTTTGGTTTTTGCTTTTGCCAGGTTCTGTTGGCCAATCATATCATTCATCACTTTCACTGCCTGGTCAAGATAAATATCTTCCTGCAAACCTTTTAACCATTGACCAAAACGATCTTTTTTGTTCTTATCATTATCCCAACGGTTTACTTCTTTTGTCAAAGGAGAAACATCTAAAGAGTCTTTCAGCTTCAACAATGATTCCAGTTGCTTGATGGTACTGCGGATTGATTTCTGCTCTTTGCGGTATTTATCAATCTGCAGTGAGTATTCCTTATCATTTTGTTTAGACAGCCACTCTGAGCTTTCTTTAATCAGCTTGAAAGACTCATTATTTTTTAACCGCTGACTGGCTAACTGTTGAATTGTTTTCAGGTCATATCCCGGAACCCAATTGTTGTAGGTAGCTTTATTAATTTCATCCCAGGGCAATGCATCCACATCATCTTTCTCTCTCACTTTTAAATGTTCAAGGTTATCTGGTAATACTATATCAGAATAAACTCCCTTAAGCTGTGTAGAGCCGCCATTGATGCGATAAAACTTCTGTAAAGTCAATTTTACCGTTCCCAAATCGGCATTGGTCATCGAAAACCC
>JAJAZO010000139.1 GCA_026785745.1 Chitinophagaceae bacterium
CATCACCATTGGTGAGAATGATAAAATTATTTGCGGCCGCATAAGCCCATATTTATGAATCTTTTGCCGGAACTAAAATCCGGCATTTTCAACATGCAAGCAATCTTCGAAATGAGGTTTTAAAAGGGCAGCCAGCCGCCATAATATATTGGCATCAAGCAACTACTTCATAGCTATGCTGCAATGATTTTAATCATTGATTCCCTGTTAGCGGCAATTTTTTTGGACAGCCTTTTCCAACTATAAATTTTGACAATTTACAAAAAAAAAGTTGCCTTATCGGACTACTTTTGTATATTTGCTATGTGCTTACAAATAGTAAATACAGGACAATCATTACTTATAAGGGCTACTTCGAAGATTTTCTTAAGAAGCAAAGACAAAAAGTAAGAGAAAAGATTATTTGGACGTTTTTACTCATAGAGGAAGTGCAACAAGTTCCAGAAACGTATTTAAAACATTTAGAGGGTACGGACGGCCTTTATGAAATTCGGATTCAGCTTGCCAGCGACATTTTTAGAATTTTTTGCTTCTTTGACGAGGGGAAATTAGTCGTATTAACAAATGGTTTTCAGAAGAAAACTCAAAAGACGCCCAAACAAGAAATTATTAAAGCATTAAAAATAAAGGAGGAGTATTATGAAAGCAAAAAGTAACACAAAGACACTTGACCAGTTAATTGATGAGCAATATGGGAAAAAAGGAACCCCAAAAAGAGACAAATTTGAAAAAGGTTACAAAACCTTTAAACTAGGTGCCATGATTCACGAAGCAAGACTTGAAAAAGGTTTGACACAAGAGCAACTTGCGGTAAAATGTGGAACAAACAAAGCCTATATATCGAAGGTTGAAAATGACATAAAGGATGTTCGTATTTCAACCCTGCAAAAAATTATTGAAGTTGGACTTGGTGGCCAACTTAATTTATCTGTAACACTCTAATTAACTATGCGTACTAACACTTTTATTTTCTATTTTTCCCCTGATGATCTGGCGGTTTTTCTTTCTACGCAAATCCAAGCCCAACCCAAAACAAGTAGTAACCTGGTACAGGCGAAAGGTTAGCTCCATAAAAACTAAAATAAACTTTTTCGGCTTCGGCTTCTTCCACCAAGCCCCAGCACACCGAGTAATGTGCGGACAATGGAATTGCCAGCAGTACGGGTCATGCTTTTTACTACCGGGTCGTCAAAAAATCCTTTTTCTTTTTTGGCCGGGGTTTTCTTTTCTGCTTTCTCTTCTTTTTCTGCCTCATCCCTTTTGGCAGCTTCTTCTAATTTTTCGGTAAGAATTTCATAAGCACTTTTGCTGTCAATTACTTCATTGTACTTGGCTGCAATTTTTGAATGACTAACAAGGCTATCAATTTCCCCATCGGTTAAAATATCCATGCGGCTTTGCGGCGGACGAATCATACAATGCACCAGCGGAGTGGGTATTCCTTTTTCATTTAAAATAGTTACCAATGCTTCGCCGGTTCCCAATTGAGTAATGAGGTCTTCTGTTTTATAAAAATTGGTTTCAGGATAGTTCTCCGAAGTTTGTTTGATCACTTTTCTGTCGGCAGCGGTAAAAGCCCTTAAAGCATGCTGCACTTTTAATCCCAGTTGCGCCAGCACCGGTGCCGGTACATCCATCGGGTTTTGTGTGCAGAAATAAATGCCAATGCCTTTGGAACGGATGAGTTTGATGATGGTTTCTATCTGTTGCAGCAAGGCATCATTTGCTTCCTGGAAAATAAGATGGGCTTCATCTATGAACATGATTAGTTTAGGCTTGTCCATATCTCCTTCTTCAGGGCAGCTAGCATATAATTCAGCCAGTAATTGCAACATGAAAGTGGAAAATAGTTTTGGCCTGTCCTGCAAATCTGTTACTCGTACAATAGAAATCATCCCTTTGCCATCGCTGTTGATGCGGAGAAGGTCATCCACTTCAAAACTTTTTTCACCAAAGAAAACATCGGCACCCTGCTGCTGCAGTTCAATTACTTTTCTAAGAATAGTTCCGGTGGATGTAGTAGAAATTTTTCCGTAATCTTTTTCCATGTCCTTCTTTCCTTCATCACTTACAAACTGTAATACTTTGATGAAGTCTTTCAAATCCAGCAACGGCATTTTTTTATCGTCACAATATTTGAATATCATGGCTACAAAACCACCTTGTGTATCATTCAATCCTAAAATTTTTGATAACAACACCGGGCCAAATTCACTTACTGTTGCCCGCAACCTTGCTCCTTTCTGGTTACTTAATGTGAGGAGGTCAACAGGGTAAGCGGTGGGTTTGTATTCAATATTTAATTTCTGGCAACGGTCGGTTATTTTATCATTCACTGTTCCGGCAGCAGCAATACCACTCAGGTCGCCTTTTATATCCATTAATAAAACCGGCACACTGGCATCACTTAATCCTTCGGCCAGCATTTGCAGGGTTTTTGTTTTACCTGTACCGGTAGCACCGGCAATTAAACCGTGGCGGTTCATTGTTTTTAGCGGAATCAATACATCTGCTCCGGGTACTATTGCCCCATCGAGCATGGCACCACCTATTTTAAAACATTCGCCTTTAAAGTTGTAACCGGTTTTTACGGTATCGAGAAATTTTGCACTGTCTGGCATTGGAAAAAAATTTAGAGGAAAGATAATAGAAATGATGGAATTAGAAGACTGTGGCTGGCTGGAGTATATGAATGAGAAATAGTATAAAAAACTAATGGGCTCTAATTAAAACTTAAATGTTCTTTTCAGCATCCGGGAGACAATTTTTCCTTTTTGTGCAGTGCCTTTTTCATACTTCTTACCGGTGTGATAATAAGAAATTACTTCTTTAGAAGATGGAGATACAATGAAATATTCTTTTACCCCATTGCTTTCATAAACTTTTCTTTTTACTTTATCATCCCCGGCATTTCCGGGTGAAAGTACTTCAACAACAATTTCGGGTGCCCCAAATACTTTTCCGTTTTTTACTGTTGCCGCAGAATTATTACTACTTATAAAAATTATATCCGGTTGATATGCGTTGTATTGGTC
>JAJAZO010000140.1 GCA_026785745.1 Chitinophagaceae bacterium
CTCTTCCTCCATTTCTATTTTGATATTCCTAAGAGTTTAAGAAAACTTCAACAAACAGTATATACATTCTTAGAATACTCTTTTTTTACTTATATTTTCTGGATAAATATTCGACACGTTAAACTTAGAAAAGTAATTCTATTATTTTCCTTTCTCTTTTTATGTTTTGAAATATTTTACTTCCTTTTATCAGAAAATCAACGAATTGACTCGGTTCCTGTAGGTATAGAAACTATACTCATATTAATATATACGTTTATCTATTTCCAGCAATATTTTAACGAAAATCGAACAACATATATTTATAATGATCCAAATTTTTGGATTGTTGTTGGTATTCTCATTTACCTGACCAGTAGTTTCTTTTTTAATATTTTAGCAAATCAGGTTTCAAAAGAGTATTGGTATGTTACTTTTATCCCTGAGATAATTAAGAACATCCTTTTTTCAATTAGTATAATTAAATATAAAGAACAAATAAAGAGTAATAGTAAAAACAAATCTTCCGATGTTCCATATTTAGACCTGATTTAAACCAAGCAACCACCACCCATTATGTTTTTCCTTCAAGCCACCAACCAATCCGGAGTTTCCACTGTGCTCTTTCTCGGCACACTGGGTATGGTGGTGCTTACTGTCAGCCTTATCATCTTTATAGTATTGCACCAGCGGCGGGTACTCCGCTTCCAGAATAAAATAAACCTGATGGAGCAGGAGCAGCAAAAGATATTGCTGAATGCCTCCATCAAACTACAGGAGGAGGAACGCCAACGCCTTGCTGCCGACCTGCATGATGATGCAGGGCCACTGCTGGCCACCGCCCGCCTTTACCTGAATGAGAACCTGGTAAACCAGGATAAGGCTACGCAGTTGCAGTCCATCTTCCAGGCAAGGCAGATTATTGATGATACGATACAGCTTGTCCGCAACATCAGCCATAGCCTGATGCCCCCCACCCTCAAAAATTTTGGATTAGAATCCGCTATCAACGACCTGTTTCAGAAAATAAGTGGCTCCGGTGCTATGAATGCCAGCAGCCGTTTTCATGAATATAAAGAACGGCTGAAGGGAGAAAAAGAATTAGTTATTTTCCGTATCGTACAGGAACTTATCAATAATATTATCAAGCACAGCAATGCCAGCTTTATACACCTTACCCAAAATGTGCATGCCGATAAATTTTACCTTCGCATCCACCACGATGGCCGTGGTATTGTGCAGGCCGATTTTGACAAGCTAAATAAAAGTAATGTGGGGCTGGGGTTAAAAAACATCAGCAGCCGGTTACGGTTAGTGCAGGGCAATATAAATTTTGAAAAAGATATTTCGCAAACCTATTATAAAGTAACCATTGAGATGCCAAAAGACGAACCTTACGAATAAAAGCCATCAACCAAGCCCAATTAAATTCGTTAATTTTATCTATATATCTGATATATAATTATGGCAGTCATTAAGGTAGCTATTGCAGATGATCATAAAATCTTCCGGAAAGGGGTTATTCTCTCCCTTCGTCCATTTACCAATGTTAAGTTTGTACAAGAAGCCGAAAACGGTGATGATTTGCTTAACGGGTTGCCTGCCTCCGAACCGGATGTAGTATTGATGGATCTCCGGATGCCGGGTAAAGACGGTATAGAGGCCACAAAAGCAATCAGCAAACAGTTTCCGCAAATAAAAGTGCTGATATTGAGTATGTATGAGGATGAACGATTTGTCTATCACCTGATGGAGAACGGAGCCAATGGCTATCTGCTGAAAAATGCAGAGCCACAGGAGATACGCCGGGCCATTATGGAAGTATATGAAAAAGGGTATTACCTCAACAATTTTGTAAACCGCATATTGCTGAAAAAATCTCATTCCCGCCAAAAGGTAGTGCCTTCGCTAAACAGTGAAATCACTTTAAGCGATAAAGAAAAAGATGTGCTGCGTTTTATCTGCATGGAGTTTACCGCCCTGGAAATAGCTCAAAAAATGGAGATAAGCCCAAGAACAGTAGAGGCTATTAAAGACAGGCTGATGGAACGTTTTGGCAGTAAGAATACGGCGGGTTTGGTGTTCTTTGCGGTAAAGAATAACCTGATTGAATAGTATAAAAAAGCTCCGGGTTATTAGCTGCGGGTTGCAAGACCTTTTGCAGAAGTGTGTAAGCACAAGCTTTCAAAGACATAAACTCAGAAGAAAAATATCAGTTTATTTACTCACCTTCTTTTTGCCCTTACACCACTTCGACAACAATAAATAAGTATAAAGATTCGACAATTCTAAACACGATAGTTTATCAATATGCGTGGGACACTATTCTATGTAAAATTATTGAGATGGGGACTTAAAAATAAACGAGTAGACAAGTATTAAACTTGTTGGACAACTAAAGGTAAACAAATTTCAAATTGAATTACATATCACGACTGACAGAACACCAGCAGGTAAAAGCCCTGTATGACCGCCTCACAGCATTAAAATAATTTTTGACAATGTCTGCAGATAATTTCAACATAAAAGGTTTGACGACTGAGCAGGTAATTCAGGCAAGAGAGAAATTTGGACAAAACACATTAAACTACAAACAAGAAAACAGCGTTTTAGATGCGATAAAAAATCTGGCAAAAGAACCAATGATTATTTTATTATTGGTTGCATCTCTTATTTATTTTGTGAGTGGTAAAACAGGTGATGGAATTTTCCTTTCCTCTGCTATCGTTTTAGTTTCTGTAATTTCCTTATTTCAAGATTCAAGAAGCCGTAACGCTTTGCAAAAATTGAAAACCCTGTCGCAACCCAATTGTAAAGTAATTAGAAATGGCAAGACAGAAGAAATAAAAAGCGAAGACTTAGTAGTTGGAGATAGCCTGATAGTGGAAGAAGGAACTTTTATTGCAGCCGATGGAATCATTGTTCACTCCAATGATTTTTCGGTAAACGAATCTATTCTTACAGGAGAAGCGTTCCCTGTATTTAAAGACAAATCAACAAAAGATAGTTTTATTTTTAAAGGCTCCACCGTTGCAAGCGGCTTAGCTATTGCTACCATTACAAATATTGGCAACGAAACCAGGTTAGGAAAAATTGGAAAAAGCCTTGAAAGCATTAAAGAAGAAAAAACACCATTAGAATTGCAAATAAGCAATTTCGTAAAAAAGCTGGTTATTGCTGGTACCATAGTTTTCATAGTAGTTTGGGCTATCAATTATTTTCGTTCGTACAACTTATTGGATAGTTTACTCAAGGCACTTACGTTGGCTATGAGCATTTTGCCCGAAGAAATTCCGATGGCTTTTGCCACTTTTATGGCAATAGGTGCCTGGCGATTAATGAAAATGGGCATTGTGGTAAAACAAATGAAAACAGTAGAAACATTGGGTTCGGCAACTGTTATTTGCACAGATAAAACAGGAACTATCACCGAAAATAAAATGAGTTTGGCAAAAGTATTTTCAGTGACTTCGCAAAAAATAGCTAACCCCGATGACGCTAATGACGATGAAAAAGCATTGATAAAAATGGCGATGTGGGCAAGCGAACCTATACCGTTCGATCCGATGGAAGTAGCTTTGCATAAGGCTTACAGCGATTTGTATACAGCCGATGAACGACCTGATTTTAAATTAATTCACGAATATCCTTTGGGTGGAAAACCACCAATGATGACCCATATTTTTTCAACTAATTTGGGTAAAAAAATTATAGCAGCCAAAGGTGCCCCCGAAGCATTGATGAATGTTTCTAATTTGTCAAAAGAAGAAACGCAGCAAATTGAAAAAGCCATACAAATCATAACTAATGAAGGATACAGGGTTTTGGGCGTTGGTGAAAGTAATTTTGCAGGCAGCAATTTTCCTGAAACACAACAAGAATTTCAATTTAAGTTTAGAGGGATTGTAGCTTTTTACGATCCACCAAAAAAAAATATAGAAACCGTTTTAAATCATTTTTACAAAGCAGGTATTTCAGTAAAAATAATTACAGGCGACAATGCTGCAACAACCACAGCCATTGCTAAACAAATAGGATTTAAAGGATTTGAGCATAGCTTGACAGGAGATGAACTGATGCAATTATCGGATGCAGCATTGGAGGAAAAAGTGATGCAAACAAATATTTTTACAAGAATGTTTCCCGAAGCTAAATTAAGAATAATCACTGCCTTAAAAAAGCAAAATCAAATTGTAGCAATGACAGGTGATGGCGTAAATGACGGACCAGCTTTGAAAGCTGCACATATCGGTATTGCAATGGGGAAGAAAGGAACAGAAATAGCCAAACAAGCCGCTTCTCTGATTCTATTAGAAGACGATTTATCAAAAATGGTGGACGCTGTCGCAATAGGAAGAAAAATTTATACCAATCTGAAAAAAGCAATTCAATACATTATTTCCATTCACATACCGATTATCCTTACCGTTTTTATTCCATTGGCATTGGGCTGGATTTATCCGAATATATTTTCACCCGTACACATCATTTTTTTAGAATTAATAATGGGGCCAACCTGCTCTATCATTTTTGAAAATGAACCAATGGAGAAAAACACTATGTCGCAAAAGCCACGACCATTTACTACAACTTTTTTCAACTGGAAAGAGCTAACAACAAGTATCATACAAGGATTAGCCATTACAGCAGGAACTTTGTTTGCTTATCAATATTC